>CAJBKH010000025.1 GCA_903953615.1 uncultured Bacteroidota bacterium | reverse complement strand
TGATTTTGGAGACAGCGATTTTTCAGATTTTTTTGCATCGATGTTTGGCGGTGGTGGCGGCCGCAGCAATAAAACCAAATACCGCGGACAAGATGCCAATGCCCAATTGCAACTCGATATCAAAGATGTTTATACCACCAAACAACAAACCCTTACCATTAATGGCAAAAGCATACGCATAACCATTCCTGCAGGGGTTGAGAATGGACAGGTTATTAAGCTAGCTGGCTATGGCAGTGCTGGTGCCAATGGCGGCCCGAATGGCGATTTATTCATCACATTTGTAGTTAATAATGCGACGAAGTTTAAACGCGAAGGCGCACAATTGCATACCACCGTTGAGCTAGATTTATACACTGCCTTACTCGGTGGTGATATTACCATTGATACCATGACTGGTCAGGTAAAACTACCTGTAAAGCCAGAAACACAAGGGGGGACACAAGTAAAATTAAAGGGAAAAGGTTTCCCAGTTTATAAAAAAGAAGGTGAATTTGGTGATTTATTCGTGACCTATAAAATTACTTTACCTACCAAATTAAGTGAGAAAGAAAAGGAATTATTCAAGGAATTAGCAAGCTTTAGAAAATAATGGAAACATCAAATTTATTAGCCGTACCAAGGTTTTGCGAGGTTTATAACATTGAACTTGGTTTTGTTAATGCATTGCATGAACATGGACTTATTGAATTGGTAACATTTGAAGAAATACAATACGTACAGCATGAACATCTGCGCGACTTAGAGCGCCTCATCAGATTGCATTACGACCTAGAAATAAACATGGAAGGGATCGATGTAATTGCACATCTATTAAACCGTGTTGAAGCCATGCAAGAAGAAATGACGGTATTGCGCAATAGGCAATCAGCCGAATGAAATACCTATTAAAGTAATTTCAATTAGCTATTCACATTCACACCTAGCTCTTTCAGCTGCTTATCATCAATCACCGAAGGCGCGTCTATCATCACGTCGCGGCCTTGGTTATTTTTAGGGAAAGCAATGAAATCGCGGATACCATCGGCACCGCCAAATAAACTGCACAAGCGGTCGAAACCAAAGGCCAAACCACCATGTGGAGGCGCACCATATTCGAAAGCGTTCATTAGGAAACCAAATTGGTAGCGGGCATCTTCCTCGGTAAAGCCAAGAATTTTAAACATCTTAGCCTGTAATTCTTTATTGAAAATACGAATCGATCCACCGCCTACTTCAACACCATTGATAACCATATCATAGGCATTGGCACGAATGGCACCTGGGTCGGTATCGAGCATTGGAATATCTTCTGGTTTAGGACTCGTAAACGGATGGTGCATGGCATGCCAACGTTGGTTCTCATCATCGAACTCAAGCAAAGGAAAATCAATCACCCAAAGGGCTTTGAATTCATCTTTCTTGCGCAAGCCCATGCGTTGACCCATTTCTAAACGCAGTTCGCTCATTTGCTTTTGAACCGCTTTGGTATCGCCACAAAGAAGCAATAATAAATCGCCGGGTTGGGCATTGCACTGGGTGGCCCATTGTTTTAGGTCATCTGGACTATAAAATTTATCGACCGAAGATTTATATGTACCATCGGCATTACAGAACACATATACCAAGCCTTTGGCGCCTATTTGCGGGCGTTTTACCCATTCGGTTAATTCATCTAATTGTTTACGGGTATAGGTAGCACAACCAGTTGCACAAATGGCTAAGACCGTTTCTGCTGCTTCGAAAACAGGGAAATTTTTTCCTTTTGTAAGTTCAGTAATGTATTGAAATTGCATACCGAAACGAATG
>CAJBKH010000024.1 GCA_903953615.1 uncultured Bacteroidota bacterium | reverse complement strand
ATTCGCAAAAGTTTCACCTTCTCGTTGCATGCCAATAGCAGTATGTTGCAAGATTTGAAGGTAAATAAACGCAGATATTGGTTCGATAATTAGCCTAAAAATCAAAAAAAAACATAAGTTTTAGAGGCTTTTGTGCATTTTAAAACCAAACAAAATTATTGGCACTGTCCTTTATTTACTTTTTTATCGTTTTAATCAACAATTAAATGAATTATAAAGTCATGAAGTTGTCATATTTTACAAGTGTTTCCGTGCTAATGACAACATATCTATTTTTTCGTTGATTATTGTTAATAAACATTCTAATTTATTGCGAAAAAATGAGTATTTTTGCACTCTTTTTTTTCCATACTATGACACTAATTAAATCAATATCAGGCTTTAGAGGAACAATTGGTGGTAAACCAAGTGACAACCTGACCCCTGTGGATATCGTAAAGTTCTCTTCGGCCTATGGTGAGTGGGTAATATCAACTCAAAAAGGCAAATTGATTGTTATCGGTCGCGATGCCAGAATTTCTGGTAAGATTGTTTCTGATATCGTGTCTTCTACATTAATGGCCATGGGCTTAGATGTTTTAGATTTGGGTTTATCTACCACACCTACAGTAGAAATGGCTGTAATGATGGAAAAGGCTGCTGGAGGAATTATTTTTACTGCGAGTCATAATCCAAAACAATGGAATGCCTTAAAATTATTAAATCACAAAGGTGAATTTATTTCAGCAATAGAAGCCGAGAAGGTCTTAGAATTAGCAGAAGCCAATGATTTCTCATATGCCGAGGTTAATACGCTTGGTTCTTTAAGTACCGATAACGATTACATCAAAAAGCATATCGATGAAATCTTGAAATTACCCTTGGTAGATGTTGAAGCTATTGCAGAGAAAAAATACAAAATTGTAGTTGATGCAGTTAACTCAACGGGCGGTATTGCAGTGCCTATGTTGTTAAGAGCCTTAGGTGTTGAAAGTATTGTTGAATTGAATTGCGAGCCTACAGGTAATTTCGCTCATAATCCAGAGCCTTTGCCTGAGCATTTATCACAACTTTCTTCGAAAGTAAAAAGCGAGCGCGCGAACCTAGGTATCTGTGTTGATCCAGATGTAGATCGCTTGGCAATGGTATGTGAAGATGGCGAAATGTTTGGCGAAGAGTATACATTGGTAGCAGTGGCCGATTATATTTTAAAGAATACCAAAAAAGGAAATACCGTTTCTAATCTATCATCAACCAAAGCCTTAAAAGATATTACCGAAAAACATGGTGGCAAATACAGCGCCAGTGCAGTTGGCGAGGTGAATGTTGTTGAGAAAATGAAAGAGACCAAAGCCATTATTGGTGGCGAAGGCAATGGCGGTATCATTTATCCTGAATTACATTACGGCAGAGATGCCATGGTGGGTATTGCATTGTTCTTATCTTCTTTAGCTAAATCAGGTAAAGGTTGCAGTGCCATGCGTGGTGGTTTTCCTAATTATATCATCTCAAAAAACAAGGTGGAATTAACACCTGATATTGATGCTGATGATGTTTTAGAAAAAATAAAAGAGAAGTACAAAAAGTTTGATATTAACACCGTTGATGGTGTGCGCATAGATTTTGATGAGGACTGGGTGCATTTGAGAAAATCGAACACAGAACCCATTATTCGCATCTATGCAGAAAGCAAATCGGATACAACAGCAAGAAACTTAACAATGAAAATTATTAAGGACATTGGTGAGATTGCGAAAGGTTAATTAGAAAAAAAATACAATAAGAAAAAGTTATGGCATTACAGTGTGGCATCGTTGGATTACCGAATGTTGGAAAATCTACTCTATTTAATTGCTTGAGCAATGCAAAAGCACAAGCAGCAAATTTCCCATTTTGCACCATCGAACCCAATGTAGGTGTTATCACAGTGCCCGATGAGCGTTTGCAAACACTTACAGAAATTGCAAAACCACAAAATATTGTACCAGCCACTGTCGAAATTGTTGACATCGCTGGTTTAGTAAAAGGTGCGAGTAAAGGCGAAGGTTTAGGTAATCAGTTTCTAGGCAATATTAAAAGTACCAATGCCATTATTCACGTATTGCGTTGTTTTGATAACGATAATATTATTCACGTAGATGGTTCAGTAAATCCAATGCGCGATAAAGAAATTATTGATACAGAATTGCAGTTAAAAGATTTGGAAGCCGTTGAAGCGCGTTTAGCAAAAGTGCAAAAGCAAGCAAAGGCTGGCGACAAAGAAGCTGCAAAAATCATGGATGCTTGCGAACAGTATAAAGCCCATCTTGAAAAAGGTTTGAACGCAAGAACAATCGAAAGTTTGACAGAAGAACAATTAGAATTAACTGCCGATTTAAATTTATTGACTGCAAAGCCTGTACTTTATGTATGCAATGTAGATGAAGCAGGCTTGAAAGCCGATAACCAATGGGTTAAAGATATAAGAGTCATGGCTGCATCTGAAGGTGCCGAAGTGTTAGTGATTAGTGCTGCTGCCGAAGCCGATATAGCCGAGTTAGAAGATCCTGAAGAGCGCGCTGTTTTCTTAGAAGACTTAGGTTTACAAGAAAGTGGTGTCGCCAAATTGATAAAAGCCGCTTACCGCATTTTAAATTACATCACCTACTTCACAGTTGGCGAGAAAGAGGTGCGTGCCTGGACCATTACAGATGGTATGAAAGCGCCACAAGCAGCTGCTGTTATTCACTCCGATTTTGAAAAAGGATTTATCCGTGCCGAGGTTATTAAGTATAACGATTACGTTCAATACAAAACCGAGGTTGCCATTAAAGAGGCAGGTAAACTAGGTGTTGAGGGAAAAGAATATGTAGTAAAAGATGGGGACTGCATGCACTTCCGTTTCAACGTTTAATTTACTACAAATGCTGACTTTTGTTCGGCTCAATAACAAGTGAGACTTAGCATTGGCTTTTGGTTTGGGGATAGGCGACCAATAAACACTATAAACACAAAAGGAGCAAAAGACTTTTATTAAGGTTGTATTTCTAGGGTTTATTTAAGTTTACTATATATTTGTTTTATGTATTAAAACCTTTTTTTTAGTTCACAAAAGAGTTTTTTTACTT
>CAJBKH010000023.1 GCA_903953615.1 uncultured Bacteroidota bacterium | reverse complement strand
TCTAGTATAAAAAATTGCATGGGTATTTTTATCAGACCGTTCATGATAAGGCCCATGCGACTTTGCCCTACCGACTTGCCTGTTAAGTAGCGCCCTACCTGCGACTGATCGGTACCGAAATAAGACAGTTGTAAAAAGAAACCACCAATAATGCCCGACCAAATATTGTATTTATTGTTCACATCGAAATGCGTATCGATGGTGTTCAACTTATTCATTTTACCAGCTATGTGCAAGGCATCTGCTAAACCAACATTGGCAGGCAACAAATGCACCACCATGTATGCGGCTAAAAACAAACCCGCAAAGATGATGCTCATTTGAAACAATTGGGTATAAGAAACAGCCTTGGTACCGCCATACACGGTGTAGGCAATTACAATAATGCCATTAAATAAAATGGTATAGGTTATATCAACATTGAGGATGGTCGATAATATAATAGCAGGTGCATAAATGGTAATACCAGTTGACAAACCGCGTTGAAATAAAAACAGAAAAGCCGTAAGTGTACGTGTTTTAAAATCGAATCTCTTTTCTAAATATTCATAGGCTGTGTAAACATTTAACTTATGAAAAATAGGCACGAAGGTGATGCACAAAACCACCATGGCCAAAGGCAAACCAAAATAAAATTGCACGAAGCGCATGCCATCGCTGTAGCCTTGTCCGGGTCCTGACAAAAACGTAATAGCACTGGCTTGGGTAGCCATAACCGACAAACCGATATGGTACCATGGCAATTTGCGATCGGCCAGTAAATAGCCTTCAATATTTTTTGTTCCCCTGCTCTTCCACACACCATAGAGCACGATGGAAAACAGCGTAACAATGAGCACTATCCAATCAATCGCACTCATTTAAAATGTTGCATAAAAAAGTACATACTAAGAATAACGAGCACCAAAACTACTATGACCAATGCATACACATTGCGCCAAGATTTTAGAAAGGGTGTTTTATCTTTTTGCGACATGCCCTTTTAGCTATTACTGATGTGGAGGCAGACTCAATAAATTAACGAATAAGCGATAAGCACCGGGTACACCTGCAGGCAATTCTCTGAAGAACGCCAAGCCTGTGTAAACGAAATTCCCTTTGCCATATTGGGCAATAATTAAACTACCGTCTTGTGCTTTTTCATTCGGATCGTTCATACTAAAAACGGTTTGGTAATTTTTATCGAGCTCGGTGGCAAAATAAATACCACGCTCTTGCACCCATCCTTGAAAATCGGCTGATGTAATTTTGTTAGGATAATTTAACACATACAACGAATCGCTTTTGAAACGCACCTCAGCATTTTCGCTGGTCACACGTTCGCGCGAAACAGTGAAAGGATAAGGACCAATTTTGGCCACTACTGGACCCACACGCGAGTTGGTATTGTATTGCACAACAAGGTTACCACCATTCTTTACATAGTCCATCAACTTAGTGTAATAAACTTGCAAACGCTCGTTGGTATTGTATGCGCGTATGCCTGTAACGATGGTTTTGTATTTTGACAAATCTTCGCTGGCCAATAATTCATCGGTAAGGATGACTAAGTTGTAACCAATCTGTTTCAAACACGCAATCACATCATCGCCTGCACCGGGAATGTAGGCAATGGTTTGATCGGGTTTCTTTAAATCGATGTTGACTAAATTGGCTTTGGCATCGCTTAAAATAAATTGATAAGGGATATGATCGTATTCAATTCTGTTGATGCTTTTATTGTGTGAAATGCCATCAACAGTCACTTGCGCTTTTAATTGACCTGCATTAGCATTGGCTTGTTTGGTCACCTGTGCATCGATTACAATTTCGTCACCTTTGTTGACTAATTTAAAATTGGGTTGATTGATTTTTATTGACCATCCATTCTCTGCCATTAAATTTAATTGACCAGACACATCGGCTCTATTGGCTTTGATTGTAATTTGAATAGTCTTTGGTTGGTCATTGGTAAACACAAACACTTTATCTGAAATAGCAATGGTGGCAGGTGGCAACACTTCCAATGGTCGGTAAACTTCGCCCTTTACAGGATCGGTGTATTTATAAACCACAGAACGTTGAATTCTCAGATTCAAATCTTGTATGGTGACATCGAATAAAACATTTGTTTTGCTCTTGTTTTCTGGCACGCCCACTAACAAAGGATCGTGTACGGTATATAAGCCTATTTCATGAGCTTGATTCAACCAATAGGGATTGGAATAAGCAGCAGTGGCACTTAATTTTTCTTTGTGTTTAAAAGTGTATAATTCATTAGCCTTAGTTATAAAGGCAGTTACTGTATCGGTTTGCTCGAGGAATGATAGTCCATTGATTTTAACAGCTACATTATTTCTGCAAACGATTTGAGAAGTAATATTAATTTCTTGACCAGGAATGGCGATGTAATCTGCCGCATGCGCCTCGAGCCATAAGCCCGAACAAGCGATTAACAATTGTTCAATTTCTTTTAGCTTTAACTGCTTCCAATAACTAAAGCTGCCTTTTTGGTCCATTACTTTTAATGTATTGTAAACGGCAATCAATGGTGTAACACTTTTAGCTGGTGCACTTGGATTGTAGGATGCAATGGTGGCTGTCAATTGTTTTTGCAAGGCCTCGGTGCCTTTGAATCGGTTCCATTGCGAATTAATGCCATCGAACAAATCTGATTTTACGGTATCGCCTTTTAGCAATTTAAAATATTCGATATTAGAACCGCGTTGTTTGGCCGAACCAAAGCCTTGGCTCTTGTGCATCGAGCGACTGTCGGCCGCTATCTCGCCATAGCCTTTGCCCAGCAATGCATTGAAAGCTCCTACATCGATTTTCAATTGATTAGATGCGGTGGTATTGGTCCTACCAAAATTAAAGGTGTTCCAAAAAATGCGTTTGGCTTGCCACACATCAACATATTTTAATTGCTCGGGAAAACGTTTGGGATCGGCAGCTGCATCATATGCTTCTAAAGCTAAAATAGCAGACGCGGTATGGTGTCCATGTCCACCTTCGCCAGTAGTAGGAAATCTACAAATAATCACATCGGGTTTGAATTTACGAATGGTGTACACCACATCGGCTAGTATGCTGTCCTTGTTCCAAAATCCAAATGTTTCATCGGGATTTTTAGAAAAACCAAAATCATTGGCGCGTGTAAAAAACTGTTCAGCACCATCGGTTCTGCGCGCAGCTAATAATTCTTGTGTGCGTATTAAACCCAACAGTTCACCCTGCTCTTTACCTATTAAATTCTGTCCACCATCACCTCGGGTTAAGGAAAGATAACCAGTTCTGAACTTGCGCTCATTGGCTAGGTAAGCTAACAAACGCGTGTTCTCATCATCAGGATGAGCCGCCACATACAAAACAGCACCAACGGTATTTAGCTTTTGCATGGCTTGCAGAATTTCGGCTGAGTTAAGGTTATTGCTAATATTCTGAGCAAAACCAGTGGCTATTATAAGAGAAAGAAAAAAGGAAGAATATAGTTTATGCATTGTCAATATTTAAAACTGAGATTTGTTATAACAAGTTTCAAAAATATCTTATTTCAACGAAAATAAATTATAGAATTTGTTGATTGGCTGAACGGCCATGACATGTCATGACCGTACATGCATTTATCTTTGGTTGCTGGGCTGCCCCTGTTGGGACATGATATATCATGTCCCAACTACTGCAGAAAGCAACGGTAAGGGTCTTCGCCCGTCAGTGATTTAAAATTCTTAGCAGTCTTATCGCAGCACAAATTCAAGGCAGTGCTTTTGATGATGATAACGGAACAGCTAATGGATACCCCGCGGTCGCTGTTGGGAGCAAATACTTCTTTGCTTGTTTTGGCTTCTAAATTATCGAAGTCGAGGCGCTCGGTATGGTAAACTGCACCATTGGCTTTCAAATAATTTACTTGCACTTGGGCATGGTCGATGGTATAAGGACAATTGTTTTTTAGTATAATTTTTAAATCGCTGATGCCACCGAGTTCGTTAGCGCTATATTCGTTGGTGGAGGGTATCACAAATTTAGACCAATTGATGCGGTAGGTTTTTATTTCGGCTTGCTTTGCAATCATGGCATCGTGTTTCAACTTCCTTTGTTTGGCGGTATCTTGGGGCAAGGTATCCAACAAACTAGGTAGTACGATGGCATTATTTTCAGTATTGCCTGCATTGACAGGCTTCAAATTAAAATTATAAAATGATAAAACACCCAAGAGCAGTAATAACAATGCTGCTATTAATATTGAACGTTTTAAGCCTCTTTTCGTATTCGCGATTTGCGAAGTAAGTGGCGGTGTTAAATTGGGCAATGCATGTTGTAAATCCCCATCGATAGCAGGTGTTGCCATGGTACCAATTAGATGTTTTAGTTCTGAACAGTCGGCAATGTTTACCCAACCTTTTAATCCTTCGTACCAGATGAGGGTACTTTTATAATATCTGTTCTCGCTGAATTCAGCAAGATTGACAGGACCGAAAATATCGATGCCGTTGGAATAAAAGATGGCTTTCATGTGTATGTATATTAATATTTTCAAAGTTACAACATAAGAACAGGCATCAGTGCTTGGAAATAAAGTAAAAAATGCTTATATTCAGAGATTTAACGATTGATAAGTAGGTTTCAAATCGATGTAATCTTTTCTAACGAATGCATGCAAAAATTTTGATTGTTCGAGTCTAATTTAAGTACCGCCAACAATTTAAATTTATTTAGCATTTGCGGAATCATTAAAAAAAGTGAATCGTTTATTATTCGTTTATAAAAATAAGGACATATCAACAAAAAAACAGATTAATTGCTTGATTTTTGCATCTTGATTAATATCTAAATGTCAACGCACACAGAAATACAACCCAACAAAATGTCTACTGCTATAGAATTACAACAAATTGCTTCACAGGTAAGAAGAGATATCGTTCGCATGGTGCATGCCGTTCAAAGCGGTCACCCAGGAGGCTCACTTGGCTGTGCCGATTATTTAACAGCCCTTTATTTTAACATCATGGACCACAAGCCAAAAGCGTTTTCCATGGAAGGCAAAAATGAAGATGTGTTTGTTTTATCTAACGGTCATATCAGTCCGGTATTCTATAGCGTGTTGGCACACAGTGGTTATTTCGATGTGAAAGAATTGAGCACCTTTAGAAAACTAAACAGCCGTTTACAAGGTCACCCAACCACCCACGAGGGCTTACCTGGTGTGCGAATTGCATCTGGTTCATTAGGTCAAGGCTTATCTGTTTCAATTGGTATGGCATTAGCGAAAAGAGCAGATAAAGATGCACACACAGTTTATGTATTAACTGGTGATGGCGAATTACAAGAAGGTCAAAATTGGGAAGCCATTATGTATGCTGGTCACCATGGCTTAGACAATATCATTGCAGCCGTTGATTACAATAAACAACAAATAGCTGGTGGGGTTGTTGAGATCATGGGTTTTGATTCTTTAAGAAGCAAATTCGAAGCTTTTAAATGGACCGTTTTAGAAATGGATGGCAACAACATGCAAGACATTTTGGATACCAATGCCAAAGCAAAAGCTTTACAAGGCCAAGGTCACCCAATCGTTATCTTAATGAAAACCGAAATGGGAGCTGGTGTTGATTTCATGATGGGCAGTCACGAGTGGCACGGCATAGCGCCTAACGACGACCAATTGGCAAAAGCCTTGGCGCAACTACCAGAAACTTTGGGCGATTATTAATGCAACACAATAGTTTGATGCACTACACGTTTGTTCAGTATATGAAATCATTGCTTTTAACAATGGCGCTTTTTCTAGCGTTCGGACTATCTGCGCAAACCAAACAGAAAACCCGCATCCTTATTATTTTTGATGCATCGGGCAGTATGACCTCTACTTTAGAAAAAGGCACGCGCATGCAAGCGGCTAAAAAAATAGCCCTTAAAATGGTGGATAGTTTTAAATCTTTTAGCAATGTAGAATTAGCATTAAGAGTTTATGGACATCAAAAAACAGTGGATCAAAAAGATTGCAAAGACTCTCGACTAGAGGTGCCCTTTGCACCGAATAACCACATCCTCATAAAAAAAAGAATCACGAGTTTAATACCTAAGGGTTGGACCCCAATTGCTTATTCTTTGCAAGAAAGTGAAAAAGATTTTCCGGCAGAAACAGGCGTAAGAAACTTAATAATCATCATAACCGATGGATTAGAAGAATGTACTGGCGACCCATGTGCCATTTCGCAAGCCTTACAGAGAAAAGGTATTTTTTTAAAACCTTTTATTATTGGTGTTGGTTCTACCGATCAGTTTAAATTAAACTTTAATTGTGCTGGCACTTATTACGATGCCAATACCGAAAAAGATGCGAACAATGTGGTAGGCGTTGTGATATCGCAAGCCATGAATGCTACCAGTTGTCAAATCAATTTATTGGACAAACAAATACGTCCCGTTGAAACCGATGTGGCCATGAGCATCTACGACCATTTCACCAAAAAATTATTACACAATTTCGACCACACCATGAATGGCAGAGGAGTGCCCGATACCTTGTTCTTAGACCCTATGCGCAAGTATGATATCACCGTGCATACAATGCCTCCTGTTACCAAAACCAATGTTGAACTCATCGTTGGCAAACACAATATTATTCCCATTGATGTACCGCAAGGTCATATTCAATTGATATCAAAAGGTGTCACCAATTATTTAGAATTAAAGGCCGTTATTAAAGTGCACAACAAACCAAAAACCATCAATGCACAAAGCTTTAATACTACCAAAAGATACATAACTGGGGCATATGATTTAGAGGTATTAACAACCCCAAGAAAATATTACGACAGTGTGGTGGTTGATCAAAACAAAACCACTTTTATTACCATCGACCAACCAGGCCGTTTACAAATCAATAAGAAAACAAATTTAGTAGCCGCTATTTACCAAACAGTAAATGGTAAAATAGAATGGGTATGCGATATTTCAGATGAGTATTTTCAAACCATCATTATGCAACCCGGCAAATATGTGTTGATCGGTCGCAGTAAATCTGAAACCCGCACCATCTACACCTTCGAAAAAGAATTTATCATTACATCAGCAACAACATCAGAATTAAATTTATAATGCAAACCATAGAAATACTTGGCAATAACGATACCCGCTCTGGCTTTGGAGCAGGCTTACTTGAAGCAGGCAAACAAAACAGCAATATCGTTGCACTTTGTGCCGACCTTACAGGCTCATTAAAAATGGATGGATTCAAAAAAGAATTTCCAGACCGTTTTTATCAAATGGGCATAGCAGAAGCCAACATGATGGGCGTAGCAGCAGGCTTAGCAACAGGTGGTAAAATTCCTTTCACTGGCACCTTTGCTAATTTTAGCACGGGTCGTGTATACGATCAAATCAGACAGAGCATTGCCTACAGTGGCAAGAATGTAAAAATATGTGCATCGCATGCCGGTGTTACCTTAGGCGAAGATGGTGCAACACACCAAATATTAGAAGACCTTGGTTTAATGAAAATGTTGCCAGGCATGGTGGTGATTAATCCTTGCGATTACAACCAAACCAAAGCAGCAACCCTTGCCATTGCCAATCACGATGGTCCTTGTTACTTGCGTTTCGGCAGACCAAAAGTAGCCATCTTTACCAAACCCGATCAAGTATTCGAAATCGGTAAAGCAGTTACCATATACGAAGGCACAGATGTTTCTATTTTCTGTACCGGACACTTGGTTTGGAAAAGTATTTTAGCAGCGCAAGCTTTGGCAGAAAAAGGCATAAGTGCAGAGGTTATCAATATACATACCATTAAACCATTGGATGATGCTGCCATTTTAAATTCTGTACGCAAAACCAGATGTGTTGTAACTGCAGAAGAGCACATGATGAATGGTGGATTAGGTGATAGCATTTGTCAATTATTGGCACGCAATTTACCTACGCCTGTTGAGATGGTTGGTGTGAATGATACCTTTGGAGAGAGTGGTACACCTGATCAGTTAATGGCGAAGTATCATTTGGATACAATTGATGTGGTGAATGCTGTAGAGCGCGTGATTAAAAGAAAATAAAATTTTCTTTTAATTTAAAACTTAGTTTTATTCTTCGCACTTTATTACTTTTTGCTTTCAAGAATAGTTTCTTATAACTTTTAACATAGTGGCTTCGGTCGGTTCTTTCTTTTACTTTTTTGAATGGTCAAAAAAGTAACAAAAAAACCACCACGCATAGAAAATTTCAATTGGTCTTCTCGCGCAGGCTCGCCCTTCATACCTGA
>CAJBKH010000022.1 GCA_903953615.1 uncultured Bacteroidota bacterium | reverse complement strand
CCAAGGCCGATACCAACGATTCTAATTTTATCTTTTTAACATTCGTTACACAGCAATTGCCCGTAGGCATTGTAGGTTTATTAATCGCCATCATTTTCTTAGCAGCCATGGGCTCAACTGCCAGCGGTTTGAATTCATTGGCCTCTACCACAGAGGTCGATTTTTACATTCGCATTTTCCGAAAAAACCAAAGCGATTATCAATACCTACAAGCTTCGCGCTGGGTAACAGTAGCCTGGGGAATATTCTGCATAGCAGCTTCCTTTTATGCCAGTCGCTTGGGCAATTTAATAGAAGCCGTTAACATCCTCGGTTCCTTATTCTACGGCACCATCTTGGGTATCTTCATGGTAGCCTTCTATATGAAAAAAGTTGGAGGACAAGCCGTCTTTATAGCGGCCCTCTTAGTCGAAATCTTCGTTATCATCTCTTGGAAAATAGAGCTCACTGCTTTCTTGTGGTTGAATGTGATTGGTTGTCTATTGGTAATGGTGGTGGCTTATTTAATACAAGTGGTAATTGATTGGAGAGGGAGAGTTAAATGATTGAATTAAAAGTTAGAGAAAGAGCAAGATGAAATACATTGTCAAATATTTACTATTAAGTGTTACTCTCATTGTTATTCCAATCTATGGCATAATAAAAATTAACAAATGGATAGCCAATAAAGACAAAATGGATTTGGCTAATTTCCCGAGAACTTGCGGTTGTTTAAAAAAAATCTCTTCTTCAAAAAGTGGTAGCTATGCACATTTTTATTACTCAGTTGGAAATAAAAATTATGTATTGAAAGAAAATTGTTTCAACGAAATGGATTTAGGGAATTATTATAGTATCGCATACAATCCTAAAAATCCAGAAGAAGCATTAGTTGATTGGTCGGAGCAAAGGATTAAGATTGATTTTGATAATATTACAATTTTTGCAAAAATCATTGAAATGGATACTAGTCAAAACCCAATGGAGTATTATCATATTAAATATACCTATGAGATAGGAGATGGAAAGTTTGAAGCGGTAAGAACCATCAAAGCGAAGTTTTATAAAAGCGTTAGCCGCGATAGGATGAAGTGTTGTGTAAATCCGAATTTCCCTCAAAACTCATATCTATTTTGGCCTGGAGAAGAACCCTTGTTTTGTGATTAATTTATTAATTAGTTTTAGGGTTTGGACAAAGGTCATATTGTGGTAATTTGAAAACATACTGGGTAGTATGTTTTTTAGATTTTAGATTGATAGTGAGTTTTTCTTCTTGGGAAATGATTCCAAATGATTTCGTTAAACTATTTTTAATTTCAAAATTAATAAGATACAATACTGCTTGAACCCCGAAGGGGTTCAATTTGAATAGCCGAAGGCGGCCATTACGTGCCAACCCGCCTCAGGCGGGTTGAATGCTGTTATTGGGCAATTGAAACCTAAACAATGTTTGTGCGTGATTCTCTTATTGAACCCCTTCAGGGTTCTACAACCATGTTTGTTGCTAACCACCGATTGCATCGGTGGCTATTCATGTTCAACCCCTTCAGGGTTGTAATGCCACGTTTGATTATTACCACTGATTGCATCGGTGGCTATTCGTGTTCAACCCCTTCAGGGTTGGAATACCACGTTTGATTATAACCATTGATTTCATCGGTGGCTATTCATGTTCAATCCGCCTTTGGCGGGTTGATTGATGCATTTTGTTTTTTTAGTACAAAAAAAAGTCCTGCAACTATTAGCTGCAGGACTTTTTAATATAATTTTATTTGAAATTTATTTCAAAGCTTTGGCATCTGCTAAAAGCTTCTCGCCAATCTTTACATAACTATCATCATTGCCTTCTTTTGCCATCGCAATTACTTTTTCAGCAGTGGCTGTAGCAGCAGCTTTGTCGGCTAACTTCAATTCGATTTTACCTTTCAATGCCATTACCCAATATGCTTTTGGATTTTGCGTTACCGCTTTGTTCACCCACTCTAATGCTACTTTCAAATCTTTACCATTCTCGTAGTAATAGTTAGCAGCAGCGTAATACGGACGGTTGTCGGTGTTTACTGTAGCATCAATATTTTTCATGATGGTTGAATCAATATCAGCAACGATGTTCATGTTCACACGGGTTTTTTCCCAAGTAAATTCTATGCTAGAAGTAGTAGGGGTTATGTTTGCAACATTGATTGTAAAAGTCTCTACTTTCTCTGTTACTGCACTGGTTTTAATAACCATGCGCAATACTTCGTTTTCTTTTTTGTAGTCGGCTACATTGCCACCTAATTTTAAATCTTTGTACAACATGATTTCCCAATTGTCTTTGTTAGGAATGCTGTATACAGCATAAGTACCTGCAGCAACTTTAGTACCTTCTACTTTTACATCTTCACCAAAAGTAATTTTGGTAGCACCGTTCGCACCAGTTCTCCATATTTTACCAAAAGGCACTACATCGCCAAATACAACGCGACCTTTAGCACTCGGACGAGAATACTCGATGGTAATGTCTGATAAAGCAAAAGCTTGTTTTAAGGTTTGTAGTGGACTAGGAGAAGGTGTCTTTAAAGTTTGTGCACCAGCAGAGAAAATGCTCATAGCAACTAAGGCAATGGCAAGTGTTAATTTGTTTATTTTTTGTATCATAATTATTTGAAATTTCTGAGCACGCGAAGGTAATTTTTTAAGTGGAATATTTTTTAAAGAGATTTGAGTGTATAGGGAATTTATATACTGATATAAGTGGAGGCGATAGGCCGGAGGCCAGAGGTAGTAAGCAGTAAGTAGGAGGCAGCCCTTCGACTCCCGATAGCTATCGGGACAGGGTGTCAGAGCAGGTGTATTAATTATTTGATTTAATCTTTGCGTTCTTGGTGCCTATTCTCTTTGTGTGCTTGGTGGTTAAAAAAAATGTCGAGTCTACAATTATGCTTGGACCTTTTACCGCAGAGGGCACAAAGTCAAAGCCACACAGAGAGCACAGAGGAAGAGGCAGGAGGCAGGAGTGTGCTTTGGCTCTGCGGTAGTTACTGGGTTGAAGGTTGTGCTTCTTTTATGGTTTTATTAGGCAGCCCTTCGACTCCCGATAGTTATCGGGACATGGTGACAGAGCAGGTGTATTAATTATTTGATTTAATCTTTGCGTTCTTGGTGCCTATTCTCTTTGTGAAACTGATGGTTAAAAAAAAGTGTCGAGTCTACAATTATGCTAGGACTTTTTAACACAGTGAAAACACCTACCACCTAAGTCTGTTTTTCCAAATTCTCAAATTTCCAAATTCTCAAATTCAAAAATAACTTATCTGTGTATCTGTGGCTCCAGATGTACGACTTAAAATAAAACTGAATTATTTTTGAATTACCGATAAATGCGATGAAATTGCACCTTTTTAAAATTAAAAATCATTTTAAGCAATGCAAGTAGACAAAAATAAAGTGGTGTCATTGACTTACACTTTAACCCTTCAGAATGGCGAAGTAGCTGATACAGCAACCGAACAATCTCCATTCGTATTTATCCATGGCATCGGTCAGACCTTGCCCCATTTCGATACTAATCTTGCTGGTTTAAAAGCAGGCGATACTTTTAATTTTGATATCGAAGCTGAACATGCTTATGGTTTATCGAACGAAGAATACAAAGTTGCCGTGCCGCGTGAAGTGTTTTCTGGTCCTGAAGTACCGGCCGATATTTTACAAATTGGCAACATGGTGCCTATGCAAGACAACCACGGCAATCCTATGAATGGCGTGATCCTTGGCTTTAATGATACCGAAGTGCAATTGGATTTTAACCATCCCTTG
The DNA here is from genome assembly GCA_903953615.1 of uncultured Bacteroidota bacterium. Lineage (GTDB taxonomy): Bacteria > Bacteroidota > Bacteroidia > NS11-12g > UBA955 > JABMMZ01. Next base: position 4,498 of record CAJBKH010000022.1, on the reverse strand, counting down.
GCCGATCAGAAATTAAATTTCCAAGGTCAGATTATTGCTGTTAGAGAAGCCAGTGCCGAAGAACAAGACCACGGTCATGTGCATGGCGAAGGCGGTCACCACCACTAGTGGGTACCCTTTTCAGTTGCTAATCTTACCAAACCTGTAAACCAAGCCAAGGGTAAAAACTTGCGCATAACAATCAACAAAGGACCTAATCCACCTACTGGATAACGCAAACGGAAATTGTTGTCGTTGGCGGCTTTCCATACTTTTTTAGCCACTACTAACGGACCTGGTGCCTGCTTATAACTTTCTAACATGTTTTGGTGAGCTCTCACCGCATACCCATCGTAGGCTGGTATAGATACAAATTCGATGGCATTGTCGAAGTCGGTATTAATGGCACTCGGTTCTATGTTTTTGATTTTAATATTGTGCGAACGCAATTCGAATTGCAAGCTTTCCATAAAGCCTTCTAATGCCCATTTGGTGCTGTGATAAACGCTGTATAATGGGAATGTAATAATGCCACCCATAGAAGTTGTGTTAATAATGGTACCGCCTTTTTTAGCTCTGAAATACGGCAAGATAGCGCGTGTTACGTTCATCACGCCAAACACATTGGTGTCGAATTGTTTTCTGAGTTGTGCATCGCTCATGGCTTCGAAAGCACCTACCAAAGCATAGCCAGCATTGTTGAACATTACATCGATGCCACCAAAATGCGCAATGCTTTGATCAATGGCACTTTGAATACTTTCCGTTTGCATGACATCTAAAGGCCATACTTTTACATTGGGATACTTTGCTAAGTCGGCACCCTTGCTTACTGTTCGCATGGTCGCAGCTACGTTCCAACCTTGTTCCGCAAAATAAATAGCGGTAGCCTTGCCTATGCCAGTCGATGCACCTGTGATAAATATTGTTTTGTTCATTTTTATTATATTTGATTTTTCGTTTGCAAAAGTAATCCTTAGTTTTGTAACTATAAAGTATGAAGTATACTTCATGCTTTAAAATATTTTTTAAAGCACAGATTATGAAGCTCATAAATCAACTCTCAAAGGAAACAGGCTTGCCAATAGCCACCATCCGCTTTTATGAAAAGTCGGGACTATTCAAAGGACAGAAGTTAAAAGGCAATACCACTAATAACTACACTTATTACGACGATGAGGTATCGGAAAAGCTCGATTTGATAAGGGATGCCAAGTCGGTGGGCTTTACCCTTTCTGAAATTAAAGAGTTGATAGATGCTTGGTATAGCAAGCGCATTAGCAAAGCGCGTAAGCTAGAAATATTAGATGCCAAGTTGGTGCAAATCAACGATAAAATTAAAGCGTTAAACGGGGTGAAGAAACAGATTGCCTTTCTGAAAAGCGAAGTCGAAAAATACGACTGCTAATAGTAACTAGAACAAAGTTTTTTGTCCGTCCAACTCATCAGCAATTACTTTGGAATCTTCTGAGGTTTCGGGTGCTTCTTCTTTCACTGGTTCTTCTGTTATCCAAGCACCAATCTTATCGCTCAATAATTTAGCCGATTTGAAAATATCATAAGTTATTTTATTGCCCAATGCTTTCCAACCTTTCACTTCAATAAAGTCGGCCAACAAAATGTTCTCTGTTTTCTTTTCGCCTTTGGCATTCACCGATTTTATTTCTACTTCTGGATTCTCGTGTGTACTGGCCAATATCAATTTGCTACTCGGACGTTCATTAATGAATAAGAATTTTTTACCTGTGGTAGTGGTCTCAATTAAGAAACGTTTGGCATAATAATTCTTCGATGATACATCGTAATGAATGCAATTAATTGGTTGCTTCTCATGAAACTTTTGTATCAAATGAATATCGTGTTGCTCGTAGCGATTGGTAAGCTCGTTGTCTGTTAATTCATAGCTACCGTCGTTCAATATTAATAATATTTTATCCTCGCTCGTAAAGTTGCCCAAGAACTGACCTCTGCCATCCACATTCAATCTGCCAATGTCGGCATCGAACCAAATATCTCTGCCCTTGAAAGTCGATTTGCCTTTTTCTTTTAACTCTACTTTGCGAATTGGATGTTTAGTTAAGGTATTGCCTTTAGAGGTACGTCCCTTAATTTCAAGCACTGTGAAATCGTATTCCAAGTATTTCACTTTGGCACTGGCCATATTGCTTAAATGAATCGCAATCTTCTCGGCCTCGCTATTGTTGTTAGCCGAAAAATAAATCATTTTACTGCCCGGTGTTTCCATGGTGACACTGTATTCTTTGTCGCGAATAACACCCAACACGTTAAAACGCTTTACGTAGCTCACACCTGTTTTTCCATCGTAATATGCCACGTTATAAACCTTTCGCTCATCGTTCTTGCGATATACATCCACATACAACAAGTCCTTACCCATGAATTGTTTTTCAGAAACTTTACTCACCACATACGTGCCATTTTTTCTGAAAGCGATGACATCATCAATGTCTGAACAATCGCAGATATAAGTATCTTTCTTTAAACCATAACCTACAAAACCTTCGGCATAATTGGCATACAATTTTTCGTTCGCCACAGCTACCACATTGGTTTCTATTTTATCGAACAAACGTATTTCTGTTTTGCGCTCGCGTCCTTTGCCATATTTCTTAATTAGGTTTTTGAAATAATCAATAGCAAACTCAGTAAGGTTATTTAAGTGGTTATTAACTTCGTCAATTTGTGTCTCTAAACCTTTGATATATTCGTCGGCTTTAAAGGCATCAAATTTCGAAATACGTTTAATTCTTATCTCAGGTAAGCGGGCCACATCTTCCATGGTCACGGTGCGCTTCAATAATTTTTTAAACGGTTTTAATTTCTTGTCAATGGTGGTTAAAATCTCATCCCATGTTTCGCATTCTTCGATGGTTAAATAAATTTTATGCTCAATGAATATTTTTTCCAATGAACTAAAATGCCATTTGTCTTCCAAATGTTTTAGTTCATTTTGCAACTCAGTTTTTAACAACATCAAAGTGTTGTCAGTAGATGTTTTTAACATCTCATTCACCCCGAGGAATAATGGCTTATCCTCTACAATAACACATGAGTTAGGAGAAATGCTTACCTCGCAATCGGTAAAGGCGTACAAGGCATCGATGGTCATGTCGGTACTTACACCCGGTGCTAATTGTACTTCCACTTCCACATCGCGGGCCGTGTTATCAATTACCTTTTTAATTTTTATTTTGCCATTCTCATTGGCTTTTAAAATGCTATCAATTAAACTTTCGGTTGTGGTACCAAAAGGTATTTCTTTGATCAATACTTTTTTACCATCGGCCGATTCTATTTTGGCACGGCAACGTATTTTGCCACCTCTTCTACCTTCGTTGTAATTGGTAAAATCTGCCATACCACCTGTTGCGAAATCAGGAAGTATATTAGGTCTTTTGCCTTTTAAAATATCAATACTTGCTTCGCATAGTTCAATGAAATTATGCGGCATTATTTTAGTTGCTAAACCTACTGCAATACCTTCAACACCTTGGGCCAATACCAATGGGAATTTAACCGGTAAGGTTACGGGCTCGCGCTTACGACCATCGTAACTGATTTGCCACACCGTGGTTTCTTCGTTAAAGGTAACTTCTAATGCAAACTTAGATAGACGTGCTTCGATATAACGGGGAGCAGCAGCGCTATCACCAGTGCGCATATCGCCCCAGTTACCTTGGGTTTCTATCATGAGTTCTTTCTGACCTAAGTTGACAATGGCTTCGCCAATTGCAGCATCACCATGGGGATGGTATTGCATGGCAGAACCAATGATATTGGCCACTTTGTTAAAACGACCATCATCCATTTCTTTCATGACATGGAGAATTCTGCGCTGTACAGGTTTTAATCCATCGTATAAATTGGGAACTGCTCTTTCAAGAATTACATAACTGGCATATTCTAAAAACCAGTTTTCATATAAACCGGAAACAGGCAATACTTCTTTGCCATCTCTGTGTCCATGGTGAATAATACCATCGTCTCCCTTCGTGTCCTTTACTTCGTCGTTATTTTCTAAAGGGTCTTTGTTATCGTCAGCCATTCTACCAAAATATATATACCACGAAAGTAAGCGTATGCGCGCTAAGGTTTTCCAAAAGTTATAAACTCCTCATGTTGAAGGTTTATTCCCCTCTGTCATCCGCTATTTTGCGGAGGGCATAGCCCTTGTTTTTCAGCCACTCTGTAGCAGGAACACCCGGATTTTGTACAAGAAATAAATAGGCATTTAAGGGGATAAAAGTCGAATCAATGCGGGTGACTTTATAGTCATCCCAAAACACCAATATGAATTGCTGTCGTTTAATGGTGCGCTCTGTTTTTAAACGCCAGGTACGTCGCTCATATTCAGGATTCAAAGTAAGGAAAGAATCGTTGTTCCATAGGCAAGGACAGCCATAAGCAACCTTGTCGTCTCGATCGGCATTTACCAAAAGATTAACCTGTTTGGCTCGCATTTTTCCTTGTATCGTGCTGCATTTTGTTTTTAAGGTCT
>CAJBKH010000021.1 GCA_903953615.1 uncultured Bacteroidota bacterium | reverse complement strand
TATTTTTTTCTTTATCAATTATAAAATTTTGATGGATTTAAACCGAAGAGAAATATAACCAAAAAAAAATTGAATTTTTACACACTATGTTAATTTTTGTTGGGCAAAGCTAATACTTCTTTGAGAAGATGTCTTCAAAGCGTATGATTTTGGAAGTGCAAGCTACTATTGCTAAGTTTACCAGCGGACTTGTCAAATTGGGATGCTATCAGACGGCCGTGTATGTGGCTCCTGTGGTCGTGTTCGTTGATGGCCGGGGCCATTTGCGACTCGCCAATGAAACAGGCTCCGACACAACAGTTGAGTTGCCTAAGGAGAGCTTCATCGGCCAGTATACAGACGACCTTGAATTCTCGAGTTCATTGTCTCCGTATACACAGATTGCCAATGGGTGTGCGATCAAGTTCATTGAGATGGTAAAGATTGGCAATACCGTATATCCCATCTACTTGGCCACTGGGCGTGTTCAGGTGTCAGGTCATTGTGTAAACCTGACACACTGCAGCCCTGGGTGTTTCACCACCGGTGAAGGTAAGAGAATCACGATGATGCCCGTCGCGGCGGCCCTGTTTAATCCTCGTGGTTAAAAAGCTCCCGGCGGAGCTTTCTCGGCAATACTAACCGAGTAGTTTCACCCGTTTATAAAAAACGGTACCACACATACGCCCATTCTCTATCGAGATGATGCAGATGCTCCATGGCGGAGATAATGCATTGTTAAGAAACAAGAGGAAGGGAACCATTCTCTATCGAGATGATGCAGATGCTCCATGGTGGAGATAATGCATTGTTAAGAAACAAGAGGAAGGGACACGTATGTGTGGGAGGGTTTATGATATTGCTGCACACCTTGCAGTAGTATCATAAACATTTTTTTGTTGGGTTTTCTTTGTTTTTCTTTTCTGTGTTTTTGTTTTTTTCACATAAACTATAAAATTGAAATATAATTACATATAAGTAATACGACAACAAAGTCGCGACGGAGTCAAACTTTTAAACTTTTCAAATAACTAAAAAATGGCGGAATCTGATAAACTATGTTATTACAGCAAATCAAAACACGTAGATGCGGGCTCTGGATGTAATGAATTTGTTGGTAATATTTCAAAATATTCAGAATTAAATAAAATAAAAGATTGGAGGAGGATTCTATCTAATTTTTATGTAGAACCTTTTGAATATGAAGGTAATATTTATAATTCGGTTGAACACGCATTTCAAAGTTGTAAAATTAGGTTAGCTAATAAAGAAATGGCAAACTATTTTACAGTCGGTAGTAATCACTATATAGGCCTAGGAGATGGATCTCTAGCGCAGCGCAGTAGAAAAATAGTAGTTCTTAGTAAATCGCAAATCCGTAATTGGGATTGTATTAAATATAATATTATGATACAAATTACATTACAAAGAATATTACAATCAACTAAATATAAAAAAATTTTACTATTAACGGACAATGCTGAACTATGGCATGTAATATCCAGAAATGGAATTATCCGT
>CAJBKH010000020.1 GCA_903953615.1 uncultured Bacteroidota bacterium | reverse complement strand
GTTGGCATTATTCCTTCTGGCTATATTATTAATAATATCTTCACTCCCAGTCAAAATGAAGTGTGGGCAACAGCCTCTTCTGATGATGGCAGCAAAGCTAGCAAGGTTTTAAAAAGTATTGACAATGGCAATACATGGCAAGTTTCTACACCCGATTCAAGCATCAAAGGGTATGCGCTCGACTTGTATGTTGCGAATTCAAAAGTGGCCTATGTTATTATTGAAGACCAATTTGGTAGTTCTTATAATTACCGTACTTCTGATGGTGGGACCACCTGGAAAAACACAAGTTTTTCATATGGTGTTTTTGTACATGCTTTTAGTCCTTCAAATGTAATAGTAGTTGGAGCCGCCAATGCGTGGTACTCTTTCGACAGTTTTAGCACCAATACCAATGTGCCATGGCAACAAGGTGGTCCTCCCTCCTTTACACCCTTTGGTTTTAAACAATTATCGGGCACCCAATCGCAGTTCACCTGTGATTCAGGTTTGTATTTTGGCTATAGCAAAGGCAGTCTAGTGCGCACCCAAAACCAAGGCAAAAAATGGAAAGCCTTTCGCACCACCCTCGATTCATTGAGTGCTGCCAGCAGTATTGCGAACCAAGGAGGTACTTTTTTAGCCTTAAGACGTTATTTAAATGGCAAAGGTGGACTCAGTCGCAGTAACAACTACGGTGCTACTTGGACCAATGTGACTGATTCACTACCAGTGAATGCAGGCATGCAAACCCTCACTTCGATACCTGAAAGAAAGCATTATTTTATGATGGGTGGTTACAATGCCATCATGACCTCAACCGATGCAGGCATGGGTTGGAAGAAGACCACTTTACCTAGCACTGTATCAAGTTCGGGGACCCTTCATTTGAGTAATGACACCATCGCTTGGCTAGGTGGTATAACAGGTGTAGGCTTTGAAGCGGCAATGTATAAAATCCAATTAACGCCAACAAAAACAGGTTCGGTAAATAAACAAACAATTTTGGGATTTCATTTTTATCCGAATCCAAGTACTGATAAAATCTACATCGATGCCAACCAAGATGGTCAACTTAGTTTACTAAATTCAGCGGGTCAATTGCTATTTAACACCCAACTATCTGAACTTGCTAATGGTTTAGATTTAAGTGCTTTGCCCAACGGTGTTTATATCCTTCAGTTTGAAAGTGAAGGACAAATCTTCAATAAAAAAGTGGTTAAGCTGAATAATTAGTGGTGCAGCACCTATGGCTTCTCAATATCTTTTTTGCGAATAATGTAATAAATGGGCACACCTATTAGTACGATAATTAAACCCGGAAAAGTATAAGCTGGTTTATAGATCAATAAATTGATGCTAATAAAAGTGGCCATCGCAATATAGAGGATTGGCAAAAAGGGATAAGCGAATACTTTGTATGGACGTGGTGCATCGGGTTGTTTTTTTCTTAAAATAAAAATACCGGCCACTGTTAATATATAAAATATCAAGACTGCAAAAACCACATAGTCAAGCAAGTCCCCATAAGATCCAGACAACGTTAAGATGCTGGTCCAAATGGCTTGCATGATTATCGCAAACTGAGGTGACTGGTTTTTATTGAGGGTAGCGGCTTTCTTAAAAAACAAACCATCTTCGGCCATGGCGTAATATACACGCGAGCCAGAAAGTGTTAAACCGTTAATACAACCAAATGTAGACACCATAACAAGTGCAGCCATTAGAAACAAACCGATTTCACCAAATACTGTTTCAGAAAGCAAGGTACCAACCCTATCGAACGGTGCGTTTTTAATGCCTTCGAATGGTATCACTTTTAAGTAAACATAATTGATTGTAAAATAAACTAACATTACCAAACCAGTTCCAATTAATAATGACAAAGGCAAATTGCGTTCAGGTTTATCGATTTCGCCACCCGTGAAGGTTACATTGTTCCATGCATCGGAAGAGAAGATAGATCCCACCAATGCAACACAGAAAATGCCCCAATAATTATAATCACCAACGGCTTCAGGAATTGAGAAATCGGGCGTTTGTGGCGTATTTGAAAAAGCAAAATACAAACCTGCTACAATCATAAAAACAATGGCACCTATTTTAGTAAAAGTAAAAATATTTTGAAGAAAAGCGCCACTTTTAACATTTCTAAAATTCGAAGCACTTAACAACCAAACAATGGCAATGGCTAAGAGTTGTTGCGAAGACATACTTAAGCCTCCTATTTCTAACAGATGATTATCGGCTGATATACTTGGGAAGAACACACCTGAGAATTTTGCAAATGCAACGGCTACAGCGGCAATCGTGCCGGTTTGAATAACAGAGAATAAAGTCCATCCATATAAAAAGCCAAACAATTTGCCATAGGCCTCGCGTAAGTATACGTATTGACCACCTGCTTTGGGCATCATAGCAGCCAACTCGCCATAGCATAGAGCACCTAAAAATGTAAGAATAGCGGTCACCACCCAAGCCAACAAAAGCATGAAGGGAGAACCTAAGTCGCGGCTCATGGCAGCGGGTACGATAAAAATCCCAGAACCAATCATACTGCCCACAATCAACATGGTACAATCGAGTAAACTTAATTTTTTTGTTTGCGTCATATGGGGTGCAAGATAGTTAATTTGACAATTTGACAATTTGGTAATTTGGTAATTAAAATACTATTAACAGCGCTATTGTATGGGATTTATTTTGTAAAGAGATGAAATTGAAAATGTTTGGTTATAAAACAACAATCATTTTTAATTCGTAAATCACTTGAAATGTTAATAAAAAACCGACCGTTTGGTATGTTTTTTTAGACTTAAGTCAAAAAAAGCGAACATTCAATTGTAAAATTTCTTACTCCTCAAGGGATTATCCTATTTAAATGATTACATTTGTTATTAGAAGCAACTCTTTGGGATGCAACCAAGCAAGTTCATAGCGCAAATATTAAGTAGGAGTATAATACTTCGTACTTGCACCTTGTTGGTTTTGCTTTCTTCATTCTTCTCTCTTTTTTCTCAGAACAGCATGGTGGGCGATGGCTTTGGTGGGCGCTTGTGGTATAAACCTCAGAATTACACGGTTGGATCCTATTCTGCCTATACCGTTTGTGG
>CAJBKH010000019.1 GCA_903953615.1 uncultured Bacteroidota bacterium | reverse complement strand
TAAAACTTCAGTCATGCTGTCTCGATAGCTATCGGGAGTCGAAGCGCTAGTACTTCAGAGGTTAATGTTAAAGGATTTAAGAGTGTGTCTGCGCTTTGTAGCTGCGATACACTTCGTCCATACGTTCGACAAGCTCAGTAGGACGAAGTGTTAGGTTAACGATAAACTTTTATAAAACTTCAGTCATGCTGTCTCGATAGCTATCGGGAGTCGAAGCGCTAGTACTTCAGATGTTAATGTTAAAGGATTTAAGAGTGTGTCTGCGCTTTGTAGCTGCTATACACTTCGTCCATACATTCGACAAGCTCAGTAGGACGAAGTGTTCGGCAACCAAAAAGGACTATTGAAACTAATACATGGATTGTCTAATTAAATCTGTGTGATAACATCTGATTTAATCTGCGAATCTGTGGCTTTTTTGTTTCAATGCATTCAGCTTACCGCACCACTTTTTGGCAAATGGTGGTGCCATTGGAGCGGGTGATGAAGACGAAATACAGACCACTTGGTATGTTTTCTGAGCAAGTGATTTTATAGTTGGTAGGTCCGTTTTTTTCTATTTGAATAGGCATAGCTCTGCCAGTGATGTCCATTAATTGTATGGCTTTTGGCGTGGCATCGTACAAGGAAATTTGCAATGTATTTTGAAAGGGATTCGGTTGAACGGAGAGATACACAGATGGGTTTCTGATAGAATTGACATTGCTGAAACATGCACCTGCTGTATCAATTAAGGCCGCAAATAAATTAGCCATATTGCCTGTTCTTGTTTTGTAACTATCAAGGGCATGACCAACCGCACTAGGGTTTAAGCCTTGTGCGACACAATCGGCAGTGTTAGTGGTGGAGTCGAGCCAATACGCAGGTGCTTTTTTGCCTTGCTTTTTAAGTGACTCAATTTCATTTCTAATGGCGCTAGAGCCTACTATCCATGGGGTGCTGATTAAACTGGCACAACCCAAATTAACGAAGCAAGTCGAGAAGCCCGTCATTACTCTTTTGCGGCCATAAGGCACGATCAAATCGTTGGGTTGGTGATACATGTAAATAGCAGGTGGTTGGGTGTAGGTATTCACATTCAACCAACCAGGCAACATGCCCCCAAATAAATTGCCAACGCCCTTAATGGTATAAGGGCCAGCGTTTAAATTTAGGTCACCATCAATGCTGCCTAAATCATTTCTTGATAAACGCATGGAGGCAATACTGGTGTCCCAACCAAATTGTTTCACACATACATTTTCATATATAGCATTCGGTACAGCGACACTGTTAATGCTACCACAGCTTGTATGTTTTTCTGTTATATCATCTAGGAATGCAGCCCCTAAGGCAATGAATCCACCAGCACTTTGACCAGCTAAAAACACATTTCTGCTATCGATTTTGTAAGTATTCTTGTTGGCTATTAAATAACGCAAAGCGCCTTTGGCATCTTGTATGCCGCGATAACAGCCGCGGTACCATTCGGCAGTGTCGGCCATATTCGAACAGTCCCACGCCACATTGAACAATTGGGTAACATTGCAATGCACATTGCCCGATGTTTGAAACTGACCGATTCTATAATTGATAGAGGCAGTGACATAACCGCGTTTGGCAAAGTCTTTCATAATTTGTTGTATCTCGTATTCATCTTTGCTGCCACTCATAAAAGCACCACCGTGTATCACAATCATCAACGGGCGACCGCAACTAGGCGGGTTGTCGTTTTGTGGCACACAGATGTCCATGTCCAATGTTCTGTTGTTGCCTGCAAAGTCGATAGCAGTGCCATAGTTCACCGTTGTTTTTGTAATTTTAAAAGTGGTGTCTACCCATTTTTGGGCGGACAAATTCAGGAATAAACCTGCAAGAGAAAGGAAGAATATTCGTTTCATGAAAACAAATATAGAGAATATAACTTAAAGTAGGTTAGGTGATTAAATGTTTGTGGAGCACAACAGAAGAATTGCTAAGGTATACAGCTTTTTTTACCACATAAGTAACAAAGTTTTTTTTGTATGGTTAGTTAAAATAAATATAGTAGTTGGATTGGTCGATGGTTCTAGTAGGAAAAATGCTTTTTGAGAAGAGCACATAAGGGTTTTTTTACCATGTAAAAAAAAAGTGGCTTGCGAATGAGGTAGGATATTGTGTCGGGTAGATAGGAAAACTCAAACTATCTTTGATTTTTTAGGTTATTGATTTCTAACTTTACTTAAAGTATAAAACCCTATTTTTGTTGAAATAGAATGAATAAAACTAGCTCCTATATCTTCATATTTGGTTATATAAGGTTGCGAAATGTATCTTTATATTTGAGTTAGTGGTAATTATCCCAAAACAACCCACACAAATTATGGAAAGATTAAAAGCGTTAATTTACTTGACAATATTCTTACTGACAACAGATTCATTATTTGGGCAAATCCCGAAATTTATTTTCAATGAAGTCAACGGTGAAGAGTTTGATTGTAATTACTTTAGTTTCTCAAAAAAGACTTTTGAACAGAATGTAGGAGTCTATCATTTTGGTGAAAGTGAAGGAGAATGGTCTTTAGTATTTTTGTCTTTTGAAGATAGTTTAATAATTCAGGTTAGGAATGGATTCTGGTCGGAACTACCTGGATTTGAAAATCAATTTTTTTGGATAACTAAATGTCAAACATTCAACAATGTTAAAATCAAAGATGACAAATTTTATTTTGGCATATACAGTGGGCAGTTTGCAGACTATAAAGTTGGAAAGTATGAAACAAGAGCAGTCTTACTTTTTTCGGACCCAATAAATGGCAGAAACTATAAAAATGATAGTGCAGAAGTTGGATTTTATTTAACAAGTATTGATACATTTTTTGATAATAAGGATCGTTATGACCTTTCGTTAGAAGTTAAACCAGAAGATTATTTTTTAAATAAGACTAAACTAGAACTGAAGATATTAAGAAATACAATTTATGCAAACTACGGACTGATATTTCAGAGTGGTGGTGATATGGACAAATATTTTTCAAGTAAAGATTGGTATCGAGGTTGGAGAAATGATGTATCATATTGTTTGACAGAAATAGAGAAAAGAAACTTGGCAATTTTAAAGAGATTTGAGAATAAATAAAATATAACTTCCACTAACAACACCTACCCAAAAGGCGGGAATTTTTCCTGTTTTTGGATAGTTTGAAATTATTTTATAGTTTTACATATTATAACATTTTCTGCTGGTGTGCCCGCCCTTCGGGTAGCCGCCAAATGTTATCGTTAGCCACACACTTCGTCCTACTGAGCTTGTCGAATGTATGGACGAAGCGTATCGAAGCCACGAAGCGCAGACACACCCTTAAATCCTCTGGCGTTAACCTCTGAAGCACTAGCGCTTCGACTCCCGATAGCTATCGGGACAGCATGACTGAAGTTTGGAATAAGTTTATCCTTAGGTAAATTAAGTGCCATTGCTTATACCTGTTTATTTTTCGCAAGCCCATTTTTTTACAAAGTAAAAAAAGCCCTTATGTGCACTTTGAAAAAGTTTCGAGAAAATGACAATCTTCTACTCAACACCAAACCATTTTAGAAACATCAAGTTCTCAAAAAAAAACTTCTGTGACTTATGTGTTTAAATAAAGTGTTTCTTGTACTACTTTGTTTATTTATTGCAGTAGTATGTTGCAATTTGTTTTTACCTGTGGTTACTATCCACGTGGTTTATTTAATCCCCAACAACGCTTGTCTATATTTTTCCATGTCCATGCCTAGGATGTACGCCACGTCTTGGTCGGGTACTGTTGTTAGGGTATGCCCTTGGGCTTGGTTGTAGACAGTTATTTGTGCTAGCGCACTCAGGTTTTCGGCTATGGCCAAGGCTGTTTTGTAAGGCGCATTTATCAAGCATATTTTATTGCTTGTATTGAAGTTGAGTTTGGTTTTTAATTCTGCCGATTCACCGTAATGAAACTGCTGCCCAATCACCACCGCTTGGTCGGGGAAATAGGTTTTAGATAGTAAACTAGGTTGACTAAAATACAGGTCCAACCAACTCGCTTTTAATTCAAAAACTTGCGACTCTTTTTCTTTGAGCTCAAACTGAATATCGCCATTAAAATCAAGGGCTGTGTTCAGTTTTTCAATGACTGCGTTTTGTAAGGCAATTGTTGCTTCTACAGTTTCGCCATGCACGATTAAACCATGGTTTTTAAGAAAAATAATGGCAGGGGCTTTGCCCAAATCGGCTATGGCTTTGCTTAAAAAATAACCGGGATTTAAAAAAGGTAAGATGGCGATGGCTTCATCCTTGAAGATGTTTTTTAATTGTAGTTCTCCTTCTGCAGCACACAATAATAAATTGGCAACGATGGGGTGGGTATGAATCACACAGGTGTTAAGTACTGCATGAAAACCCGTTTCCATGCTCGGCAAAAATGTTTTATCGCCTATGATTTGATCATTCACCAATTGCTTTAAGTCGGCATCGGGCAATGGTAATTCGCTGGTGTTTTTTCTTAAACAAGCTACCACAGGTGGATAGTTTACTTTCACAAAACCTGCTGTTGCACTCACTTCATCTAAGCGAAAGCCCGAGGCTTTGATGAGCATTTCAGAGCCGTTCTTGAAAGAAGTATTGCCTCCCCCTCCTTGGGTAAGGGCAGGTGCTATGGCCGCAGCTTGCGAAAGGTTTATGAGGGCTTGTAGGGCTTCCAATGGTTTAGGCTTTTAAATAATAAAACATGGTTTGCATGGTCATTAATTGAATCACGCCTTTGTAATCGCTGTCCCATTTGCTATCATAGATACCAATTTCTTCTAAACCTTGAATTTGATCGTAGGCAATGAGCTCAATAATATTTGCAGATAAACTACCTTTAAATACCAACTCCTGCATATTGTTGTCGAGGTATTGGTGATCAACCGCCATGCTAGAATTAGTAATAATTGCATTCAGTAAATCATCAAGTTCAATTTCATTTTTAATATACAAACGCAAACATTCTTGTCCATCTACTTGTGTATAATTAACAATGATATCGGCATGTTCTTTTTGTTTGCTAATGTATTTTTCTGAATCCTCTTTGCGGTCTTCCAACTGTTTAATTACTGCCTCTGCGGGCTTGTCGCGTTCAACTGAGTCGCGTTGGATTTTACGCGATACCCGAATGCTTTCATCGGGTTGGAAAAATATTTTAAGATCGTATAAGTCGGCCTGGTTTTTTAAATAGAAAGGATGCAAGCCTTCAAACAAAACCAACGTATTGCTTTTAATATACTGTGGCAATGTAAACTTACCATTGTTATGGTCGTAGTGTTTTCTGTAGATGGCTTTGCCTTCTTTCAAAGCTTTGGTATGTTGCACATCTTGGTGCAAATCGTTGGCCTTTGGATTCAGATGAGTAATGGTTTTCCATTGCTCGTTACCGCGTTCCCAACGGTGCATGTCATCGCCGCGCACAATGCTCATGGCATTGCTACCCATCACCATTTCTATTAAACCAGAGAAAGTAGATTTGCCAGCACCTGAGTCGCCACCCACCCCTACAAGGAAAGGTTTGTAATTTAATTTTTGTAAAATCACATTGCGTATACCGTGGTGGTACAAAGCAAAAAGAAATACCCCTAAACTGGTTTGCAATAAAGTAAAGATGATGTTTGTTTGGTGTTCATTTAGGGCAAATGGCAAAGGAAAGTCGCTGTTGGGTACAGTGCTAAAATAGATGAAGTAAAATACCACCAATGTAAAATACAAATACTTTTGGGTTTCGTT
>CAJBKH010000018.1 GCA_903953615.1 uncultured Bacteroidota bacterium | reverse complement strand
TATTCTCTTTCGGCATCTTGTTCGATGATACCAGTGGCCAATAATTTGTCTACAAATGGTTTCGAACTGCCATCCATGATGGGCATTTCTGGTCCATCAATTTGCAATAAGATATTATCAATTTCTAAACCTACCAGAGCGGCTAAGGCATGTTCAACAGTGCTTACACGTGCACCATTTTTTTCAAGCGTCGTGCCACGAGAAGTATCAACAACTAAATCGCAATCGGCTTCGATGATTGGCTGCTTATCTAAATCAACTCTTTGAAATTTATAACCGTGGTTTTCGGGGGCTGGGCAAAAAGTAAGATTCACAGTTGCACCTGTATGTAACCCTACACCAGAAATGGTTACAGCTTGTTTGATGGTGGTTTGTTTCATTAATATTTATCGTTTGTATGTGATAGCAAATAATTATTGATTGCTATTGTTTTGATTTAAAAGTTCTTTGATTTTATTTTCAAGGTCGCGCACCCTCTGCTCTAATGCAGGCAAATTACGCTGTAACACTTGACTTTTGAATGCCTCTTTCAATGGCATTGCTGGGGATCCAATAAACTGTTGATTGGGTTCTTTGATACTTTTTGGTATTCCACTTTGACCGCCAATTTGTGTACCGTCGGCAATAGTAATATGTCCAACAATACCTACTTGTGCACCAATGACACATTGTTTGCCAACTTTGGTACTTCCTGCTACACCACTTAAACCCGCAATCACTGTATTCTCGCCTACTTCGGCATTGTGTGCTATTTGCACCATGTTATCTAATTTAACACCTTTACGCAAAATGGTACTGCCCATAGTGGCTCTATCAATACAACAATTAGCGCCCGTTTCAACATTGTCTTCAATAATAACATTGCCAATCTGTGGAATTTTAGCATAGGTTCCATCAGGTGTTGGTGCAAAACCGAAACCGTCCGAACCAATGGCAGTGCCCGCGTGAATGATACAGTTATTACCAACAATACACTCAGCATATAAATTAACACCAGCATAAAAAATGGTATTCTTACCAATGCGCGCATTTTTACCAATGGTGCAATTCGGATAAATCTGAGCACCTTCGCCTATTTCGGCATCATCTTCAACAACAACATAAGGTCCAATGTACACGCCTTCGCCAATTTTAGCAGAATAACTAATCAATGCCGTTGGATGCACACCGTGGCGGTTTTGATGCGGATTAAAATATTTATCTAACACTTGGCAAAAACCATAGTACGGCATTGGATGGCGAATAATGGTGGCACTTACAGGTTTTTCTAATACGAGGTCGGCACTAATAATAACCACCGAAGCAGCGGTTGTATAGAGATTGTGACTGTATTTAGGATTGGCTAAAAAAGTAATATTGCCTGCTTTGGCATCTTCAATTTTACCAACAGAAGTAATGACTTGTTCAGCATTCCCTTCGATGGTTCCTTTTATTAAACTGGCTATTTCAGATGCTAATATTTGCATAAATATGGTTGCGAAGATAATATTTACGGATAATAGCTTAAATAATATTTTTTAACCGTTTGTTTCAAGGCTTTTAGATTGTAATTATCACTTGCCTCTGTCACATCTTTTATGGTGCCATCCTTCATCAAAATATTGATGCGTGTGCTTTCATCTTTGTAGGCATCGTTCTTAATTAAATTTTGTGAGGCAAAGTAAGGTGCTTCAACACTTTTCAACTTATGTTTTTGACAAATTAGATTTTGCTTTTCAATGATTAATGCTTCTTCAAACGGTTTAGAGGACACCATGATTTTTGGCAAATGGCGTTCTACCAAATTTTTACAAAGAATGCGCAATACTTTATCATCGCAGACTTGCCATGCTTTGATGGCTGAAAAAATATCGGAATCATCAAGACCTGCAAAGTTCTTTAATGCCAAAGGTTGTTCTTCAAACGTTTTCTTAGTCACTTCGTTTTCTAAGAACCATTCTAAAGCAGGTGTTGCAAATAATTTTACACCTAGTTTACTCACTTCGGCCGCTCTTTTTATAATGTTGGTTAATACAATATCTGTTGCCACCACTGTCTTGTGCAAGTATACTTGCCAATACATTAACCTGCGGGCAATGATAAATTTTTCGATGCTGTAAATGCCTTTTTCTTCAACAACCAATTCATCGTTCACCACATTCAGCATATTGATGATTCGCTCTGACCCAACAACCCCTTCGGTAACGCCGGTAAAGAAACTATCGCGACTCAAATAATCGAGGCGGTCCATGTCGAGTTGACCAGAAATTAATTGATAGCAGAAAGCTTTTTTGTATTGGTTTTGAAAAATTTTAATGGCTAAATCGAGCTTGCCTTTGAACTCAATATTGAGTTCGTGCATCATCTTTAATGAAATGTATTCGT
>CAJBKH010000017.1 GCA_903953615.1 uncultured Bacteroidota bacterium | reverse complement strand
TTTGTACTAAGTCGGCCGCCATTTGCGAAGCTTGGTCCATAATGCTGGCCCACCCATTTTCAATAATCCCATTGCAATTTGCATTCGCGTTAACACGGATACAATTGGGGTTGATATAGGTGTAAGGAATGCCATTGTTTTCGAGTGCTGTATTGATGTCGTTTTGAGCATTACTTAGCACCACCAAATAAACTGGTTTTTGTTCCAATAAATCTAAAAAGAATTGTTCCAAAGCAATGCTTTTTGAAATCTTTTGATGGGCAGGGAAAATGGTTTTTAAATCAAGCTGACTGGCAATTGCTTCTGCCGATTGTAGTCCCAATTGAATATTGTTTTCTATGGTGCCACTATCGCTTGCATGCCCTAATCTAAAATAGGCATAGCAAGCCTGACGGTATATTTTGCGGTCGCGACTGCCCCAATTCTTATGTTGTTTGCATTGCTCGTTAAAGTAACTTGTAAAAGGTACTTTGCCAGAATAATTGCGAATTAATTCTGCGGCAATGGCTAATTGAAAGGGTTTGATTATTGTCTCCAATAAGCTTTGTAAAGGTTGTAATTGTCGAAGTAAAAAAGATTGGTGCCTGCATTTTCAATTAAGTTGCCGCGCTGTATAAAGCGGTAATTGGTGTGCACCATTCTGAAATTTTTATCAATGATGTATTTGTAAAATTGATTGTCAAACGCCATTAGAGCACTGCCAAAAAACATGAATTGATCGTATCCAACAAAAGTGTATCGCTGAGGGTCGCCACCATATTTGGTTCTAAATTGTCTTCGAATTTTCTTGTAAGAAGTGTCATTTGAAGGCACACAATAGGAGTCGTAAAAATACACGCCATTGAACACATTGTAATTCGTGCGGTCAACATCCAGCCAATCAGCTGAACCAGCCACCACCCATTTGTTTTTACTTGCATTGTCGAGCGCAGCACCAGCAGAAGAGCCGTTTTTAGACGTGTAATATATAAGCAATGAATCTTTGCCATTCCATTCTGTGGTAGGTGTTTTTATTTTGCCATCTATGATGCCACATTTTTTACCTGCTACCGATTCGTAACCGCGTTTAAAATTTCTAGCTGCAAATGGTTTTAAATTTTTATCGCTGTTCTCAACCACCAAGGTTTGAAAATTTTTGAATGCCAAAGCTGCATGCTGTCCTATGTAATAGTATTCCAAACTGTCGGGCGGAACACAATTAATTAAAGGGAAACTGCCACCTGTTCTATTTGGAAAATAACGCAGTGGACTAACCATTGGAATATTGTAAATAGAACAAAATTTTTCAGCTTCTATCAATTCGTTGTCGTAAACAGGACCAATCAGCAAATCGATCTTTTGCATTTCCGGATTCGATAAAATACGAATCACTTCCATACTATCCATGCGGGTATCATAGACCGTTAACGACATGTTCATGCCCATTTTTTTAAGGTCTTCGATTGCCATTTCAACACCTTCGTAATAGTCGGCCATTTTATCGCGCACCTTATATTTTTCTGGCATGTCCATACAGAATGGCAACATTAAAACCACCTTAAATTCTTTTAGAAAAATGGGACTATTATTGACTTTACGTTCAACGCCGTTTTGGGCCTTCAGTGTCAATTGAATGCTAGAAAGTAATAACAGTATAAAATAAACTTTGCGCATTATTCCCATTCTATTGTGGCAGGTGGTTTCGAACTTATGTCGTATACCACGCGGTTAATCCCTTTGACTTGATTAATGATTTTATTACTAATTTCTGCTAATATCTCATGCGGTATATGTACCCAATCTGCAGTCATGCCATCGACCGAAGTAACAGCACGCAAACAAATTACATTTTCATAGGTTCTTTCATCGCCCATTACACCAACACTTTTTACAGGTAAGAAGATAGCACCTGCTTGCCAAATTTTATCATACCAACCGCTCTCTCTCAAGGTGTTTAAAAACAAGGCATCGGCCTGTTGTAATATTTTTACTTTGGTGGCATCAACTGCATCAATAATACGAATGGCAAGACCTGGCCCTGGAAACGGATGGCGACCTAAAATATTAGTCGGTATCCCTAAGGCAGCACCCACTTTTCTAACTTCGTCTTTAAACAAACTGCGCAATGGCTCTATGATTTTTAAATCCATTTTTTCTGGAAGTCCACCCACATTGTGATGCGATTTAATGGTAGCCGATGGCCCTTTTACCGATACCGATTCTATCACATCTGGATAGATAGTACCTTGTGCTAACCAACGCGCGCCATCAATCTTTTTTGACTCCTGTTCAAATACCTCTACAAATACTCTGCCAATGGCTTTTCTTTTTAATTCGGGATCTTGAATATCTGCTAAGGCGGTATAAAATTGATCAGTGGCATCAACGCCAATCACATTCAAATCCATTTCTTTGTATGCTTCCAAAACTTGTTCGAACTCGTTCATGCGCAACAAGCCATTATCAATAAAAATGCAATATAAATTTTTGCCAATCGCTTTGTGCAATAAACCTGCAGCTACACTACTATCAACCCCACCTGATAAACCAAGGATGACTTTGTCATCGCCAATTTTTTGAATTAATTCATCAACAGTGCTATGGATAAAATTATCAGGATTCCAATCTTGGGTGCAACCACTAATTCCCACTACAAAGTTTTTTAACAAGTGCGCACCATCTGTGCTATGTGTAACCTCTGGATGAAATTGTATGCAAAAGGTGTTTGAATCGGTGAGTTGAAATGCCGCGTATGGAATTGAATCTGTAGAAGCAATTAACTCGGCATTGGTTGGAAGGGCAGTTATGGTATCACCATGGCTCATCCAAACTTGGGTTGGAAACTGCATACCTTCGAACAAGCGACTGTCTTTGGACTTGTTGAGCATCGCTCTTCCGTATTCGCGGTGATTACTAGCAGCAACATTGCCACCACCTTTTTGCGCATAATATTGGGCACCATAACAAACCGCTAAGATTGGTAAGTTTTTATCGAATTGTGTTAAATCAATTTGAGGGGCTTCACTATCGCGCACAGATGCTGGACTGCCTGATAGGATTACACCTTTGATGTTTTCGGTAATGGTTGGGATGTGGTTGTAAGGATGGATTTCGCAATACACATTGAGTTCGCGCACTCTTCGTGCAATGAGTTGGGTGTATTGTGAACCAAAATCAAGGATTAAAATTTGTTCCTGCATGCTTAAAATTAAGTTTGCAAAAATAATGTTTTAAACCCAAAGAATGTATTTGAAAAGGGCTTTATTTTGGTGAAAATGCCGAAATGACAGTTAAATCCAATAGCCTGATTAGAATTAGGTATTCGTTTGCAGCATTTGGCGAAGCCGTAGCAATATAGTCTGCGGCTTTATTGCAAAAGGAACGGGTCATCAAACTAAAGTAATTGTTATGTAACAAATGTCACTGAAGACGAGTTGTTTTAGAATTAGATTCGTAGAATAATAATAAGCTATTAAATGAAAAGGAACTTAATGTTAATTGTAGGACTATTGCTGCTCGGTTTTTCAAATTATGCACAAACATCGCCGTTCAATATTCATATTGAACCAATGCGTATTAATGGATTGGGAGGCATACAAGCATATGCTTTTGGACAAGATAGCGATAAATGGCTAATAGTTGGAGGGAGACTCGATGGTTTACACCGTAGGCAGCCATTTGCGGCTTTTGATGTTATTGGGAATAACAACCAAATTATTGTCATCGACCCTGTTTCTCAACAAAAATGGTCTGCACCAATCACATCACTCTCTGTTGCTTTACAAGAACAATTGAGTTCAACCAATATGGAGTTTCATCAAACAGGGAATTCTTTATATGTGATTGGAGGCTATGGTTACAATGCGGCAACGGCCTCAAGAAAAACCTTTGATAATTTAACGGTCATAGATGTGCCTGCAGTTATAAATGCAATCATAGCTGGAACTTCTTTTACAAGTTATTTTAGACAAATAAGCGATGCTCAATTTGCCGTAACTGGTGGGCATTTAAAAAAGATAAATAACACCTTCTATCTTATTGGGGGTAATAAATTTGATGGCAATTATAATCCAATGGGCAACCCTACCTATACACAAGTTTACACAGATGCAATCCGTAAGTTTAATCTTTCAGATAATGGATCGACCATTACTGTAACGCATTTGCCCACCATCACGGATGCTATAAATTTACACCGAAGAGATTATAATGCTGTTCCACAAATTTTACCAAGTGGTGAAGAGGGTATTACCGCATTTTCTGGTGTTTTTCAGACAACGGCCGACTTGCCCTTTTTGAATTGTGTAAACATTGACAGTACAACTTATGCTGTAAACAATGCTTTTCAGCAGTATTACAACCACTACCATTGTGCTGTCTTGCCGCTTTATTCAGCGACAAATAACGAAATGCACAATGTGTTCTTCGGAGGCATTGCTCAATATTATAGTTCTGCTAATATGTTGGTGCAAGATAATAATGTTCCTTTTGTTAAGACAATTGCACGTGTTACCAGAACGGCTAATGGGACAATGGCAGAGTATAAATTACCTGTTGAAATGCCAAGTTTGTTAGGTGCAGGTGCAGAATTTATTCCAATTAGAACTGTACCACAGTTTGCGAATGAAGTTTTAAAGTTAGATAATTTTACATCAGATAGTACCTTGGTAGGTTATATCTATGGCGGAATAAGTAGCTCTGCCGCCAATGTTTTTTTCACAAATACCGGAACACAAAGTTTTGCCAGTAGCCAAATTTTCAAAGTCTATGTAACTAAGAATTCCTCAGCTGGAATACATTCTCTTAATGCACAAAGTACGGGTACCTTGCAGGTTCAAGTTTTCCCAAATCCAAATGCAGGTGACTTTATGGTTAAGTTTCATTTGAATAAAAAAGTTGAAACAAAAATTTCACTCTTTAATCTTAGCGGCGAATTAATTGAAGAAAATATTTTAAATGATTTGCAAATAGGCGAGAATATATTTCAACGAAAAATAAAATACCTTGAGCAAAACGGGACCTATATTTTGATTGTTGAAACGCCTTATGAAAGGGTCGTACAAAAAATTATTATTAGGCAGTAATGAAATCCATTAGGCTTGATGTTGAATAATCATTAGTTATTGGTTAATTGGAATTAAAAAACCAACCTGCTCGCCCTAATAACCTAATAACCTAATAACCTAATAACCTAATAACCTAATAACCTAATAACC
>CAJBKH010000016.1 GCA_903953615.1 uncultured Bacteroidota bacterium | reverse complement strand
ATGAAACTGGTATCAATGTTGTGTCTGAAAACCAATTGGTGCAATGCATCTACACTTTGATGGCTTTTTGCCACAGTCGCCTTGAAATAACTTTTGGTATTGAGGTTCCACATAAAACTTGTGCCGACAATACCCATCTTAGAACCAAATAATTGGTCACGGTCGTCATCCCCATATAGCTCTCCACTGCTTTGTTTTTGGTCACTAATCATGATGTTAATATTGCTGCTTCCTCCAATGCCAAAAAATGATAAATTACCTTTTTTTCCTATAGGGAAATTTAATTTAAAGGAAGCATCCTGATAATTTGGTACGGCATCGGTTCCAATTTTGATGTTTAACTTTTCAAAGATTGCAAAAGTGGAATAACGATAGGTGAATAAGAAGGATGATTTATTTTTCTTTGACAAGGGGCCTTCTGCTAAAACATCCCAACCTAAAAAACCGATTTGGGTTGAAAATTCATTTTTGCGATTGTTGCCATTTCTTAGTTTTAAATCAAAAACACCAGCAGTTGAATTGCCGTATTCTGCAGGAAATGCACCCGTAAAGAAATCGCTATTGGCTAATATTTTATTGTTGATAATAGATACTGGTCCGCCAGTAGTACCTGGTATTGCAAAATGGTTCGGATTTGGAATGTCAATGCCTTCCAAACGCCATAATACCCCTTGCGGACTATTGCCGCGAACTACAATATCGTTGCGAGAATCGTTAGCGCCTTGAACACCTGCAAAATTACTTGCCATACGCGCAGGGTCGCCTCTGCTTCCAGCAAAACGATCGGTTTCATCTACAGTAAACAAACGTGCGCTTACCAAAGCATTGTCGTTGTTAACGGCAGATTTATTTTTACTTTTTATAGTAAAACTCTTAAAAGAAATAACGGCATCAGACATATCAATGTTTAGAACCATTTCTTTAGCCGATGTCAAAATAATATTTTGCAATACAATATCATTGTATTTTTCGAGTGTAACCAAAATATTCTGACGTCCAACCGATAACCCAGTTATCATATATTCACCACTTGCATTGCTCAAGGCAAAACGTCCACTGTCTTTTCCAAGCGTGGTGATTGTAATTTTTGCACTATCAAGAACCTGTCTTGTTTCACGGTCAAGCACCAGGCCACGTATGGTTTGTGTCTGTGCATGTAGCGCACAAAAACACAATAGATTTACTAAAATTATAAGCGTTTTCTTCATAAGCAAGTAAACAAATATTAGCATTATAGTGGAGTTTTCCAAATGAATTATCCTTGCTATAAGGCCCCATTATTTTGCACACGCTAAAACATCAATTACTTTTAGATGGACTATCAATTGGTTGATTTATACTTAATAAATCCAAGCACCCAAAAATTGAATGACGATGGATGCTAAAATTAGTAATAAAGCAATCCATTTTATTTTTGGAATTAAAGACAATACCTGCCAAGAAAACAAGAGGTAAACAGTCAAGAAAAACTGAAAATCGAGGGTGTAGCGAGCGCAGAACTGATACCAACCTGTACCCATAATGCAAAAGATGACAAACGCAATTGGCAAGGCTGCCAGCCAACAACCCATGCGCACCAAGCGTTGCGAAACAATGGCAACTTCACCTTTAATACCAACACTATAGGTGCGTATTTGTAAAACAATAGCTGGTATTAATAATAAAAACAAAGGGGAGCCCCATATAAATCCAAAGCCTTCGTCCTCTTTTTGAATAAATGGAAAACTTGAATTAAATGTTGGCATGTGCAACACCTCTGTATAAAAATTATGGGATAAATAATAAGTTGAGAAATAACCATTTTGTTTGAAATTCTCGTAAAAGTAAGGGTTCATTAAATGGTACTGTATGCCATTTTCAAAATAATCGCCAAAGCGCGCATAATTGTACCATGCATTTAATAAACTAAATAAAGTAAAGGGAATGCCAAAAATGATAATTTTACCAATGCCGTTTTTCCATGATAGTTTTGGATGCATGGCTAAGTATAAACAGGCTAAAAAGAAGACCACAAATACCATGTTGTTGCGGGTATAAGCAGCTGCCGCAAAAAACAATCCCGATAGTAAAAGTGGAACGACTTTATCTTTACTTTTTAACAGTAATAAGACCGATGAAAACAAAAAAGTTTGGGCCATGATTTGCGATACAAACCACACCGTTCCTTCCATTGACATGTAAAAATGCACCGTTCCCAATCCCCAAAAAAAACCCATCCAAAGGAGGTGCGGATTGTGAAGATTTAAATTGAATTGTTGGTTCAAATGGTGTACAATTCGCATGAACAACCATATATTAAGCAAGCCAAAAAGTATATTAATAAAGGCATCGGGTAACTGTGGTCCAAATAAGGCAACCAAAGGTGTGTAAACCACAGCAGGCATGGGTGGCCAGTAAAGGTAAAGTTTGTTGTTGAAATGCACCAAGTCGCGATCGTTCAAGGTACTCGTAACATCTAATCGACCATGTAAAAATGCATCAGCTAAATCTCTAAAATAATTAAGATGTGGCTCCAAATCGATTGATTTATGACCAGGTTTTACCCAATCAAAATAAAAGAAAAGACAAATGAAAGGCACTAGCCAAAACAGGTGCTTATGGGTTTTGCCTTCATTCAATAACATAGGTTCAAACATACTTTATTTTATTTATAAAAAGTTAAACTGAAGCCTTGCGAATTTGCAACACCATACATTATGAAAGAATTAAATTCAACGAAAAATAAAACAATAAATGCCTTGGTTTTGAAAAAAAATAATTTACTTGCAGGCAAATTAAAACCAAACTTATGAATTCTACCATACACGCCAATCGCCAAATCGCTCAGCTTTGGTTCGCTGCATTTAATGCCCATCAACTCGAAGATTTATTGCATTTATACCATCCTGAAGCTTTTCATTATAGTCCTAAATTAAAAATAAATCAACCGACTACCAATGGTTTAATAAAAGGCAGAGCGGCCTTACAAGCTTGGTGGCAAGATGCTTTTAATCGCTTGCCAAGTTTGCAATACACCGTTGTGAAATTAACGGTTGATGAAGAGCAAGTGTTTATGGAATATATTCGAAAAGTAGACAATGAAGCCGATTTGAAAGTAGGAGAGGTGCTCGAAATTGAGAATGGTTTGATTGTTAGTTCGCGG
Source organism: uncultured Bacteroidota bacterium (assembly GCA_903953615.1). GTDB lineage: Bacteria > Bacteroidota > Bacteroidia > NS11-12g > UBA955 > JABMMZ01. Next base: position 8,175 of record CAJBKH010000016.1, on the reverse strand, counting down.
GTATACCACGGATAACATTTCACCATTAATAAGTACATCAAAAATTATAGTATGTTTGAAAAATGAAATCTCATTTTTTAATGTTACCACTTCTCTTGGCAGTTGCTTGTCAAAGCCAACCCACTGAAACGGAAAATACTGAAACCAATGCGCCAAGTGAGGACGCTATTGTGCCATTAGTGGTACCCATTAAAACCGAAATGTATCCCAATGGCACTTTGTTTAGAGAATTGAATACGCAAACATTGGAGGCTAAAATTTATACGGCCGATGGTAAATTATATTTAAAAGGAAAATACCAAGATACAAGCTATCAATTGAATGGTGTTTGGGAAGAGTGGGACAGAGCCGCCAAGTATAAACGGTTTGAACTCACTTTCGTTAACAATATTGAAAATGGGCCCTTCACTTCTTTTCGCGACAATGGCAAAATTTATGTAAAAGGGAATAAGAAAAACGGCGTATTTTCAGACACACTTAAATTTTTCGACAAGGATGAAAACCTTTTTGAAATGCAAGTTTATAAAGTAGATTCTAAATTAAAAGAGGGAACCAGAAGAATTAAAACCATTAACCTGAATGCCATGCGTTCAGATGGTACCATTGAAAAAATAAAAGGTAAATTTTACCGCTGGCAAGATGGAGAGAAAAAGGAAATTGATTCAGACCAAGTGCCGCTCAAATAATTACGCTTCAACATCCTCGGCACTGCCTGGCAATTGTTCAGTGACCTGCATTTCTTTTTTCAAATAGTATTTTACAAAATTGCACCAATGGCAATTGTCATCGTTACAGCCATTTTTAAATTCATGGGCTTTAATTTTTTGATAAGTATCTAATACTTGTTCAGTAACAATGCTAACCTCATCGGGCGAAATGGCAAATTGTACCCTGTCGAATTTTTTGTTTTTATCGGGTTCTACAAAATTCATTTCTCCTCTGGTCATGGTCCATTTGGTGCTATGGTCGTTTTCAATTAACAAATTGTAAAACACCATTTGACGCCAGTAGTCGCCACCCAATACTTGTTCGGGTTTATTAGGGTCTGCATCATCCTTAGGCGGATTGCATTTTGATTTGGCATATTTAAAATCGCCTGTTTTAAAATCGATTACATAGGCACTGTTGCCTTCGAAAACTATCTTATCTAATTTACCTTTAATGGGCACCCCTTTTACTTCAATGTTTTGCATGTTTTTCTCAATGGTGAATACTTTTTCATTCATCCATTGTTTGGCGTATTCTGCATAGTATTGTGGCAACAATATTTTGCCATGGGCCAATCTGCGTTCATAGGCATCTTCTGTAAAGCCATCGCGTTGGGCGTACATCGATTTTTCAAAGTAGCTCACCAATGTATCTACCGGTGGTAATTGCTTTTCAGGGTGACCTTGCATTTCGGTAAATAAGTTTTCTAATGCGTAGTGAATAGCAGTACCAAAACTAGCGCCTTCGCTTTTAGCACTCGGCACTTTTAAAACCTGGTTAAAATAAAAATCAGTAGGACATCTTAAATAAGAATTTAAGTGGGTGGCAGATAAAGTATAATTGGCCAATAAGGTATCGAGGTAGGCATGGTCGATGAGCTCAAAATCTGGGAAGGTTTCATCCTGGTAATATTGGGCTTCAAAGTCGAGCACAGCTTGCTCATCCACTTGCGGATACATAATTTTTAAATCCGTACCACTGGCCAATTCTTCAATGAAGCGCAGTTTTTCAACTGGCTTGGTATCTAAAGTTTGTTGATGATAAGAAATGTAAAGTCCTTTTTTCGCACGGGTCATGGCCACATAAAACAAACGCCTGTTTTCTTCTGCTTCGGCCGCTTCATCATTGGTTTTAAAATACACTTTTGCTAAACCAAAATCTCTGTCGCGCATACTGTTAAACCAAGCCTTTTCAATGCAATTGGTAATAAATACATGTTCGAATTCGAGGCCTTTACTGCTATGAGCCGTAATCAAATTGATACTATCCGGCATCTGTAAAATTTGCCATGCTTCAATTGCAATGTTAAATTGCGCATAACGCTGAATGGTTTTTAATAAATCCGACAATTGCATGCGCGGATTTTTAGCAGCTTCTTCTTTAATGAAATCGAAGAAGGTTCTGAGGATTTGCATTTGCCAACGTTTGTCATCAGCCTGCATTACATAACTTAAAATACCGCCTTTGGCAATAATTTTTTCAATCAATTGAGGTACAGTAATATTATTAACCTGCCCGGTCCAATATTCCAAATCTTCAATCAGGCGTTTCAATTCTGTGCGCCCGTCAACACCAGGTTGGCCGTTAAATAAATCGTTTTTGTTTTTTGCAAAATCACTCAAATAATCGCGCCACTTGGCCCTTTTGTTTTTTACATCGATACTGAGTTTAGCAATTTCAATGGAAGGTATTTTATAGAAATCGAAATTCAAGATCTCGTAAATATACTCCTCGCCACTGTAGGGTCTACGACTTTCGGCATTAATATAATTTAATATTTTTAAAAGCTTGGTCACCAATAATTCATTGAGAATATTAATGCGTCGTTTAGAATTAAATGGAATACTGTGGGCCTTAAAATATTTTGTTAGAATTTCTACTTGTGAGTGGTTGCGATACAAGATGGCCATTTCGGTATATGGCACACCTTCGGCATGCAGTTGCTTCACCTTTTCGCCAATGGCAATGGCTTCGTGCAGAGGATTAAAATACGCATTGATTTGTGGTTTCAAATCTAATGTTGCATAATCGGCATTCATGGCAATTAAATGCTTGTCGATGGCTTCAATGCGTTCGTTATTTAAATTGATAAGCGAACGCGAGGCATCTAAGATGTATTGACTAGATCGGTAATTATCCGTTAGTACAGTCGTTGTTAAATGGTCTTGAAATTGGGAGGCGAAATTCAGAATATTGCTAATGTTAGCCCCTTGAAATTTATAGATGGATTGATCGTCATCGCCTACCACAAATAAGTTGGGGACCTCCCAATATTCTGTAATAAAATTCACGATTTGATTTTGCGCACCATTGGTATCTTGAAACTCATCGACCAATACATATAAGAAGCGCTCTTGGTAATTCAACAAAAAGTTTTTGTCTTCTTCAAAGGCGCGAATCACCCAAGTAATCATATCGGTAAAATCGTACAATTTGCGGTTGAGCATTTTCGATTGGAACACAGGAAATAAATCTACAGCCGCTTTTAATTTTTCTATTTTTAATAGGGCTTCGTCATAAGCAGCTTGTTTGATATCGCCTTTTGCATAATCCTTGCCATTTTTTTTGTAAGTAAATTCACCATTGTCTACCTGCTCTGCAAAAAAGGCATCGGCCTTTGCTTTGATATCTTCGGGCTTTAAATTTTCTTCCTTAATAAGGTTAAAGAGGGTTTTAAAATTTTGCAAATCGTAATACACTTCGCCTTTCAAACGTTTTAAGACATGGTCGTTGGGCATAGCGTCTATCATCTCTTGCAATATTTCAATGACATCTAAATCGTTGGCAGGTTTTAAATTGGTATAGCCAAAATAATTGCTGTTGTGTTGAATGATTTCGTTACAAAGCGAATGGAAAGTATGGATGTGTACCCGATAGGCCACAGGGCCAATAAATTTTAGTAATCTTTCGCGCATGGCAATAACGCCTGCATCGGTATAGGTTAAACATAGAATCTGATAAGCATTGGTATCTGTTTTTTGAAGGATATTGGCAATCCTAGCGGCTAAGATTTGAGTCTTGCCGGTACCTGGTCCAGCTACCACCATTACAGGGCCTTCAATATGGTTCACCGCTTTTTTTTGGGCGGTGTTTAGCGATTCGTAGAGTTCAACAAAATTTGACATGGTGATTGAGCAAATATAATTCATTAATTAAGCTCTAATTGCTAAAAATATTAGTAATTCAAATTATGTTAAATGTAAATATCTTTTTATAAAGAATAAGTCCTTCGCTTTGTAATAAGTTACAATCAAATAGCTTTCAGAATTTAAAAACATTATTCGTATTTTTGCTATTTAAAATATGGACATACAATCTAAAATATTTGTAGCTGGTCACCGAGGAATGGTAGGCAGTGCAGTATACCGTGCCCTTAAAACCAAAGGATTTAATAATATTGTAACAAGAACTTCGGCCGAACTTGATTTAAGAAGTCAACAAGCAGTGGCTGATTTTTTTGCACTCGAAAAGCCAGAATATGTATTTTTATGTGCCGCTAAAGTTGGCGGTATTGTGGCTAATAATACCTATCGCGCAGAATTTTTATACGATAATTTAGCCATCCAAAATAACATCATCCATTCGGCCTTCGTAAACGATGTCGAAAAGTTAATGTTCTTTGGCAGTAGTTGTATTTATCCGAAGTTGGCGCCTCAACCTTTAAAAGAAGATTATTTATTAACGGGTCTTTTAGAGCCGACCAATGAACCTTATGCCATCGCTAAAATTGCGGGCATTAAGCTATGTGAGGCCTACCGCGACCAATACGATTGTAATTTTATCTCTGTTATGCCAACTAATCTATATGGTATTAACGACAATTACCATCCTGAAAACAGCCATGTATTGCCAGCATTGATTCGCAAATTTCATGAGGCCAAAGTGAATCAATTGCCTCAAGTAGAAATATGGGGAACTGGTTCACCATTAAGAGAATTTTTATTTGCAGATGACTTGGCAGATGCTGCCTTGTTTTTGATGTTGAACTACAATGGTAAGCAATTTGTAAACATTGGCAGTGGCACCGATTTAAGTATTAAAGACCTTGCCATTTTAATAAAAGATACCATTGGTTACACAGGTGAGTTGGTGTTTAATACCAGCAAGCCAGATGGCACGCCACGCAAACTAATGGACGTGAGTTATTTGCATAATTTAGGTTGGCAACACAAAGTGCAATTAAATGAAGGCATTCAAATGGCCTACAACGATTTTCTTTCAAAGCAGTCTTAATTCAGTCTATGCCTTTGAATTACCAATCCGATGCCAGTGTTCAAATTTCTGAATACATTGATGCCATGCCAGATTGGAGCAAAGCCATTTGCCTAAAATTAAGAACCATCATACACAAGGCCGATCCACAAATGGTGGAGGACTGGAAATGGGGACCTAATTTTTACCACCAAGGCATGGTGTGTGGTTTTGACGTTTTTAAAAAACATGTGGCCTTTGTTTTTTTTCATGGGGCGCAATTGAAAGACCCAAAGAAAATTCTAGCCAAAGAGGATAACAATGTGCACAATCGCAGAATTCATTTTAAAACCCTCGCAGAGGTAAAAGAAATTTTTTTAATAGATTATATCAAAGAGGCGGTTCAAATTAATACCACTAACAAAGCAGTGCCTATCTCTAAAGCGGCCATCACCGAGATCGATACGCCCCTTGATTTGCAAAAGCTATTAGATGACAATAAGCTGTCTGAATATTTTGATATGCTAGCCTATAGCCATCGCGAGGAATACATCACTTGGATTAACGATGCAAAAAAGGGAGAGACAAGATTAAACAGATTGACAAAAACAATCGAGATGCTGCTAAAAAAGCTAGCGCGTTAAGACCTTATAGCGCTTTTAATTTGCGATAAGTTTTTAAAACTGTTTGCCCCCAAATAAAGATTAAAAATGGAAGTACAATAACACAAAGTTTATTGTAGGCAAGGGCTTTGCTCAATTCAAAATGGAGAAGGTGTTGTATAGCCCTTGTAATACCACATCCATAGCATGTTTTATTAAGCAATACAACAGAAAGACAAAGGGAAGGCCCTTTATCAAAAAAATCAGCGGACAATAGCATTAACACAATGGGCAATGCTATTAATCCGCTGAAAAAGATTAATACTAAAATTTTATTTTGTTGGGTGCTTTGCAATCTAAGCTTCTCTGTTTACAACAATGAAGGCATGGATAATTCCAGGCAAACCACATAATAAACACCAAAGAATATTGCTGATCACTGGCGTCGCATCCCAATCTGTTGCTAAGCCTACAGCTATTGGTGGAATGAAAATACATAAAATATAAAGTAACAACATATCAGTATCTGCTGTTTTGTTTGGCTTGGTCATTTGTTTAACAGCGGCTTTCATCACAGGTTTCGCAAAAGTGTTTGATTTTTGAGAAAGTGCTTTTTGCGCCATTTTGGTCGACTTGAAAAATACTTTTGGAGCACTTACAACATTGTTGTTATTTTCTTCAACGGCATTCATCACTGTTTTTGTCTCTCTTATGGCAATGTCCATATTTTCAACATTGGCAGCAGTCTCAGTTTTGTTAGCAAGGGTTTGCTCGCTTGTTTGGCTTTGTTTTTTCTCTGCCTTTTTTGCATGAACAGCAGCTACCTTATCAGAGCCTTTGCTTTCAAACCACTCAAGGTGGAAACCACGGTTGTAAACGCGTTTTTGCATGGTACATGCACTGAGAGTTACAAGTGCCAATAGCACTAGAACTGATAATTGGTTAATTTTTCTCATTTTATTTATTTGGTTTAAAGTTTAAATGTAACGAAGAACTAGGGATTCTAATGTTACCTGTTTTGTTTAAGGTCAAGAATGTTTATTGAATCATTCTCAAAATTTTAACGCATCAAGTGTTAACAAATGTAATTAAAATTATCAAACCACAAATATTTAACAATTATTTTCTGAAAAAAAAAGAATTGCAAGGGCTATGTATCAGTTTTTCAGCCCAATAAAATTATATGAAATGCGCTTGTGTTAAGCACCTATCAGGTCGCTCCAAGCTTGTGGATCTTTACTCCACAGGGCAATTTTCTCGGCTTGCAAATTGGTGATATAATTGGTTTGTATCGCAACTTCAGCCAAAACATTAAAATTAGATAAAGAAATATAATGGCAATTGGTGTCTTTGAATTTTTGGTCGGCCGCAGCAAAACCATAATTAAAAATTGAAACCAAACCGACTACTTCAATCCCATTCTCTCTTAAGTCTTCAACAGCTTTTAAACTGCTTTTACCTGTGCTAATTAAATCTTCAACAACAACCACCTTGGCACCTGCTTCTAAATGGCCTTCAATGCTGTTTTTTAAACCGTGTTTTTTGGGTTCTGGTCTTACATAGGCAAAGGGCAAATTCATTTTGTCTGCAATCAAGGCACCTTGTGCAATACCAGCAGTTGCCACACCAGCAATGGCTTCAACATTTCCAAAATGCTGAAGAATTACTTTCACAAGTTCGTTGGTTATGTATTGGCGAATGTTTGGGTACGAGAGTGTCACTCTGTTGTCGCAGTAAATTGGAGAGCGCATGCCGCTGGTCCAAGTGAAAGGTTCATCAACATTTAATTTGACTGCTTCGCATTCTAATAAGTATTGCGCTATTTTTGCACTTGTATCGTTCATCATAATTATGGGTCAGCAAAACTATAAAATATTTATTAACCACTATACACTATTTATCGGCAATAGTGCTTTTCTAAAACAACAGAAAGAAAAGATGGTGTTGTTCCCAGCTACCGAATTGAAAGGTCTGATTGCCAAGATAACAAGTAGTACTGAGCTTAAAGACCATTATTTTGGATTCGAAACAAATGAATCTTTGAAGCTTTATGAGGTGTTGAAAAAACAATTTAAATTAATTAAAGCGGCGGGTGGTATTGTATTTAATGAACTCGGCCAGTTGTTATTAATCAAACGTTTGGGCATTTGGGATTTGCCAAAAGGCAAAATAGAAAAAGGCGAAGCCCAAAGAAGGGCAGCCCTGCGCGAGGTGCACGAGGAATGCGGATTACATTTTTTAGGCTTACTCGATAAAATTGATAATACCTACCATGTGTATTTTTTAAAAGGTCGCTGGATTTTAAAGAAAACAGCTTGGTATAAAATGATAGCTTGGGGAAATAACGAAACAAAGCCGCAGCTAGAGGAAGATATTACTGAAGTCAGATGGGTGGATAAAGCGTTTTTAAAGCAGCCTGATTTCGAAACCTATGATTCTATTAAAGCACTTATTGAAAAAATAGAATTTCCAAAAGTGTCTAAACAAGCGCACTTGTTTTAAAATACAATCCCTTCAGGTACAAACTTGCTGTAGTTACCCTTGTTAATGATAATGTCTCTTACAATGGTGCTGCTAATATTGGTATAATATGGACTTGATAAAAGGAAAACGGTTTCTACATTCTCAACCAATTCTTTATTTGCAAAAGCAATTTGTTGCTCATATTCAAAGT
>CAJBKH010000015.1 GCA_903953615.1 uncultured Bacteroidota bacterium | reverse complement strand
TTTCAACAAACAACCTTTGGTACATTGGCAAATGCTTTGCAATTAAGCATTGGATTCGAGGGACAAGAAATCATGGATTATAATAGCGCCATGTCGGGCTTATCATACATCCATACCACAAAAAACACAGAGTTAAAATTCATGGCATCTGCATTCATTTCGCAAGAGACAGAGCATTATGATATACAAGGGGCCTATGAAATAAAACAGGTTGACAATAATTTAGGATCTAGTAGTTTTGGTAACGCTTCTACCCTATTGGGTCTTGGCTATTTCATTAACCATGCCCGCAATGACTTGTATTTCACCGTTGTCAACATCGCGCACCAAGGCATTAAAAAAATATTAGTGAATGGCAAAACAACACGTTTACTATGGGGCGTAAAATACCAATCAGAGGTCATTCACGACCGTTTTAAAGAATGGAAATACAGCGATTCAAGTGATTACAACATGGCACGCAATGCCCAGTTCAATAAAACCATAGAGATTACTGAATACATTAATTCCAAAACGGATATCATTAATCATAAAACTTCTGGCTTTGTTCAGTATCAAAAGGGGTTTGGACAATTTAACCAATTGAATTTAACAGTTGGCACACGTTACCATTATTCGAGTTTAAATGAGCAATCTTTAATCTCACCAAGAGCACAATTATACTACGAACCAAACAGGGCCTTTAATGCGAGACACCGATACGATAGCACATCGCGCAAGAAAAACACCTTGATTAAATTTGCATTTGGTTATTATTACCAACCGCCATTTTACAGAGAGATGCGCAACTTTGACGGGCAAATTAATACCAACCTGAAAGCACAACGCAGTATCCATGGTGTATCGGGCATTGAGTTTGGATTTACAAAATGGGGTCGCCCTTTTAAATTTATGTTAGAAGGTTATTACAAGCAATTGGATTACTTGGTACCCTATCTTTTAGACAATGTGCGCATACGCTATTACGCATCTAACACAGCCCGTGGTTATGCGACAGGCATTGATAGCAGATTGAATGGTGAATTTATTAAAGGCATTGAAAGTTGGCTCAGCTTAAGTGTTTTAAAAACCGATGAAAAAATCATGTACGTTAAAAATGGCAATTCTATAGAATCACCTTTTTTGCGCAGACCAACCGATAGAAGGGTAAGTGCTTCGATCTTGTTTCGAGATGAGTTAAATCGCAATCCCGATTACCGCGTGAATTTGATGTTGAGCTATGGCAGTGGTTTACCTTATTACTTAGGTGGCGATGCACGTTACAAAGAAGGCAATAGATTGCCTGCTTACAGAAGAGTAGACATTGGATTTAGTAAAATATTGTTAGGCGGACAAAGCGAAAAGCAAAAACTTTACGCCAAAAAACACGAAAAGACGGCAACAAAATTCGAGGCCTTGGAATTGGGTGTAGATGTATACAACCTTTTACAAATAAACAATGTGATAAGTTATATTTGGGTGAAAGATTTCCAGAACAATACCTATGGCGTACCGAATTATCTAACAGGTAGAAGACTGAATGTGAAGTTGATTGGTAAATTTTAATTCGTTTGTTTTGGCTCTAAGTTCGGTTCACAAGCCATAATTGTAGACTTCAAGAACGTTTATAAACCCGTACATAATCAACTACCAATTGATTGCTTTGAAATTCATCATGAATATAGTCGAGGTAGCGGTGATCGAAGCTATTGTTAATAATAATGACCATCTCATCGTCTAACCACTTGCGCAAACGCTTGTTCACTCTGATATAATTCACCAATTTACCATCGGTATAAAATTTAATAAACTTAGGATCCCATTCGCAAGCATACACATGAAAAACGCTATCAGTGTTATTCGGTAAATTTATTTTTTTAGACAAATAACCACGCGAGCGTTTGCCATCTTTGCCAAAATGAATGGTAGCATATTGGTTATGAATAGTGCCCTTGTCTTTCTTCCCGTACATTTCAAATATATCAATTTCGGGTGGCCAACGGTGAGCGCCTGTAAGCCAAAAGGCTGGCCATGTGGCAGCGCCTGTTGGATTCATAGAACGTATTTCGAAGTACCCATATTTTTGACTGAAGGACACATCGGAATTGATTAAACCAACTGCAAAAGGAATGGTGAATGTTGTATCCTCTTTTACATAGGTTTTAGGACTGTATGACCCGCCTAAATATAAATAACCGTTACTGGTTTTGATTTCATTGTTCGAATAATATTGGTGCAAATAGGCGCCATGGTATTCGCCCCAAGGTTGCCCTTTGCGCCATTTGTGTGTATCGAGTGTATCGAACTCATCCGAGAAAGTGAGCGTCCATCCTGGCTTAAAAGGTGTCGTATCATTTTCCTTTGTTTTAGGTTTATTGAGTGCATAGCCTGTTTTAATTAAACCATTGCGTACACTTAAATGGTTCTTAAAATAAAAAAGTTTAATGGGTTTCTTATTTTCGCCAAGTGAATCAATACTTGTTTGTGAGAAGGCATTCAAAGTGGCAAAACTAATAGCAGCTATTATGTAAACTTTCAATTTCATCATTAGAATAACCAAGCCCCCATGCGCAATGAAATAGCAGGCGATAAACC
>CAJBKH010000014.1 GCA_903953615.1 uncultured Bacteroidota bacterium | reverse complement strand
TTACTAACATGGATTTTAAACTCAATCCATTGTACATCTACGCCACCTCCATATTCGAAGGCATTAGCGATTTTCATTTGAATACCATCAATATCGCCAAGCATTTGTACGAAATGTCTAACCATCCTTCTATCAAGTCGGGCGACTTGTTCATAGCGCATTTTAGCAACTTGTTCATTGGTGGCGAAACAGCAGATGCCATCGGTATTTTCAAGTCGGAAAACCGCCAACCCTTTTTGAAAATCGATCAGAAAAAATCACAGTTTCTGTTGGAGTACGAAGATGGTATCAATATCGATAAACTGGATAAAGGTTGTTTGATTTTAAATGTAGAAAAAGAGGCAGGCTATAAAGTTTGTATCGTCGATAAGGCCAACAAATCGACCGAAGCGCAATTTTGGAAAGACAGCTTCTTGATGCTCAAAACCCGAAACGACGATTACCATCAAACCAAAGATTTTTTGAACATCGCCAAGAACTATGTTACCCAACAATTTACAGAAGATTTTGAAACCAATAAAACCGATCAAATAGAAATCCTCAACCGCTCGATGGAGTATTTTAAGAACCACGATAATTTCGAAAAAGAAGAGTTCGAACAGGAGGTGTTCCAACATCCACAAATCATAGAATCGTTTAGGAAATATGATGAGGTTTACCGCGAAGACAATGACATCCATTTGGCCGATACCTTCGAAATCTCCGACCAAGCCGTCAAGAAACAAGCAAGGGTATTTAAGAGCGTCCTAAAACTCGATAAGAACTTCCATATCTACATTCATGGTAATAAAGAAATGATAGAGCAGGGGGTAGATCCCGATGGGCGGAAGTTTTACAAGATTTATTACAAAAACGAGGCGTAGGTTTTACCACAAGTTACAATTGAAACTACATAGAACCACATAAAACCATTTTAACACATAAGTCACAAAAGAAGAAGTAATATGGTTTGTATCTTCGATTTAATTCTTAGCTAATTAAGCTAAAGCGTAATTTGCTTTCTAAAAAAGTCCTCAAGCTCACATAAGGGAGCACTCTTATAGTATGCAATATCCCAGAACCACATAAAACCATTTAGAACCATTTTAACACATGAGTCACAAAAGAAGAAGTTAGATGGTTTGTATCTTCGATTTAATTCTTAGCTAATTAAGCTAAAGCGTAATTTGCTTTCTAAAAAAGTCCTCAAGCGCACATAAGGGAGCACTCTTATAGTATGCAATATCCCAGAACCACATAAAACCATTTAGAACCATTTTAACACAAAAGGAGCAAAAGAAATAGGTGAGATTATAGACTTTGAAAACAATTGGGGCTAATTAAGCTAAAGCGTAATTTGCTTTCTATTATAGTCCTTAAGAACACAAAAGGGAGCACTCTAAATGTTAGAATTATCCCAAAACCATTTTAGAGGAGTGTTGTCAATTTAACTTACTTTTTTCGATAGCTACTAAGGACAGAGCTACCGATTTTTTACATGGTAAAAAATAACTTATGTGCACTTTGAAAAAACGTTGAGTAAAAGTACAACTTTATCGATACCACAAATTGTATTCGAAGGCAAATGAAAAAAACTTCTGTGACTTATGTGGTAAAAATTCCCCAACGTGTTGCGTGACACCTAAAATGTGTTGATGTTTATTTAACTTCGCCCCCAACTTTTTAATCTTATGCCAGAATTTATTCTCGTTAACCCGCAAATAGCCCCTTATGTGGCCCATATTCAATTGAACCGTCCAAAAGAATTAAACGCTTTAAACCTTGAGCTAATGCTCGAAATTAAAGAGGCCTTGATTCAATTGGATGCCGACGAAAATGTGAGAGCCATTGTTTTAAGTGGCAACGAACGCGCCTTTGCCGCTGGTGCCGATATTAAGCAAATGGCTGGTAGAACGGCTGTTGATATGCTTAAAATCGACCAGTTTACCACTTGGGACAGTATTCGCAAAACTAAGAAACCCTTGATTGCTGCGGTGAGTGGCTTTGCTTTAGGTGGTGGCTGCGAGCTGATGATGATTTGCGACATGGTAATTGCTAGTGAGACAGCGCAATTCGGTCAGCCAGAAATTAGCATAGGCGTTATGCCTGGTGCTGGTGGTACCCAGCGTTTAACCCGCGCTGTAGGTAAGGTGAAAGCCATGGAGATGGTATTAACAGGTAAATTTATTTCTGCCGAAGAAGGCTTGAAATACGGCTTGGTGAACAAAGTTGTGCCAGTTGAGCATTACTTAAATGAGGCCGTGAATTTGGCCAGTGTGATTGCAGAGAAATCACCAATAGCGGTGCAGATGGCCAAGGAGAGTGTGTTAAAAGCTTTCGAAATGCCATTGCAAGAGGCCTTGTTTTTCGAGCGAAAAAATTTCTATATGTTGTTTGCTACCGAAGACCAAAAAGAGGGAATGGCCGCTTTTGTCGAAAAAAGAAAAGCCGTTTTCAAAGGGAAGTAATTGTGGTTTAATTAACTGTTTATCAGTTAAATAGTGTTTTGTGTCGTGCCCTAATGCCCTAATTACAAGGGGCTTGTTAGGTTCGAAGGCTTATTATTAAATTCGAAAAAAAATTGCTATATTCGCATTTTTATGGCTTATCGCTGGACCCCGTCTCCCAAACTGAATGACCGTAAGGTTGAAGCACTTGCCACAAGCATCAATGTTTCCAATTATATCGCTACCCTTTTAATGCAAAGAGGCGTGGAGACGTATGATGAGGCCAAGCAGTTTTTTAGACCTCAATTAACCGATTTGCATGATCCATTTTTAATGATGGACATGGACAAAGCCATTGCCCGCATCCAATCGGCCTTGGCCAATAAGGAGCGCATTTTAATTTATGGTGACTACGATGTAGATGGCACTACCGCTGTGTCTACCGTTTTTTCGTTTTTTAGAAAACTTACTTCGAACATAGAATTTTACATACCCGACCGTTACAAAGAAGGCTATGGTATTTCCAAAATTGGTATCGACTATGCCGTCTCTACCGATGTGAAACTCATCATCGCACTCGATTGCGGTACCCGTTCGGTTGAGTTAATTGCCTACGCCAAAGAAAATGGCATCGATTTTATTGTATGTGATCACCACTTGCCAGGTAGCGAAATACCAAAGGCAGTGGCCCTTTTGAATCCCAAAAGAAAAGATTGCGAATATCCTTATAAAGAATTATCGGGTTGTGGCATTGGTTTTAAATTGATTCAGGCTTATGCCCAATTAACGGACATGCCCTTCGAGGAAATTACCAAGTACCTTGATTTAGTGGCAGTAAGTACTTGCAGCGATATCGTAGACATGCGTGGCGAAAACCGCGTATTGGTATACTATGGCTTAAAACGTTTGAACGAAGATCCTTGTGTTGGTTTGCAAGCCCTGTTACAGAGCTATCAATTGAAAGATAATTATGAAGTGTCCGACATCGTGTTTGGAATCGGTCCTAGAATCAATGCCGCTGGTAGAATTGGCGATGCCAAATCATCGGTGAATTTATTGATCGAGCAAGACTTTCACCAAGCCCTTAAATTTTCGAAAACACTGAACGATAACAACAGCGACCGCAAAGATTTAGATACTGATATTACCCGCGAAGCTTTAGAGATTTTAGAAGGCAGCGCCCACCACCAAAAGCGCAGCAGCACAGTATTGTTCAGCGAAAAATGGCACAAAGGCGTGATAGGAATTGTGGCTTCTCGCTTAATAGAAACCTATTATAAACCTACCATTATTTTTAGCGAAGTGAATGGTATGTTAACAGGCTCGGCCCGCAGTGTAAAAGACTTCGATGTGCACGAGGCCATTGGCGAATGTGGCGATTTGGTAGAACAGTATGGCGGACACAAATACGCTGCTGGCCTTACCATTAAAAAAGAAAATTTCGAGAAGTTTACCGATACCTTCGATCATATCGTGGGACTGAAAACAAATGGTGATTTAAATTTATTGACACCTGAAATTGCTTACGATTTAGAACTTGATTTCAGTGATATCACCCCTAAGTTTTATAATTTAATTCAACAGTTAAAACCACATGGTCCGGGCAATATGTCGCCCATCTTTAGAACCAATAATATCAAGGATAGCGGCAATAGCAGAATCGTAAAAGAGAAACACTTAAAATTGGGTGCTATTCAAAAGGGCACAAAGTTTGATGGTATAGGGTTTGGAATGAGCGATGTTTACGAAATAATTAGTAAAAACAAACCATTTGATGCCTGTTATTCCATTGAGTTAAACGAGTATCAAGGACAAACCAATTTACAATTAAGAGTTAGAGATATCCGTCCTGTATAAATCAAAATATGATACTGCGTTCAGATAATTTAATCAAGCAATACAAGCAAAAGAAAGTTGTTAATGATGTTTCAATTTACGTGCAACAAGGCGAGATTGTAGGATTGTTAGGACCCAATGGCGCTGGTAAAACCACTACGTTTTATATGACGGTTGGTTTGGTGAAACCCGACCATGGCAATATTTTTTTAGACGATGAAAACATCACCCGCTTGCCCATGTACAAAAGGGCGCAAAGAGGGGTGGGGTATTTGCCACAAGAGGCTTCTGTATATAGAGACTTAACAGTTGAAGACAATATTAAAGCGGTATTAGAACTAACTAACTTAAGCAAGGTCGAACAAACTACGAAGCTCGAAAGTTTATTAGAAGAGTTTGGTTTGAACCGTGTGCGCAAAAACATGGGGAAGGTACTAAGTGGTGGAGAACGCAGAAGAACAGAAATCGCAAGGGCTTTGGCCACCGATCCAAAATTTATATTATTGGATGAACCTTTTGCTGGGGTGGATCCAATTGCGGTAGAAGACATTCAACGCATTATTTATAAATTGAAAAGCAAGAACATAGGCATCTTAATTACCGACCACAATGTGCAAGAAACGCTCAGCATTACCGATAGAGCTTATCTGTTGTTCGAAGGTAAATTGTTGAAGCAAGGTACTGCCGAAGAATTGGCCGAAGATGAGTTGGTAAGAAAAGTCTATTTAGGAAGAAACTTTATTTTGCGCAGGTCGGATGACTTGGCAGAAAGCAATTAATAAACAATGAAATTTTTGATTTTTGGATTGGGCAATATTGGTCCCGAATACAACCATACCCGACACAATATTGGCTTCGATGTGATCGATGCGATAGCAGAAGCATTGGGTGTACAATTCACATTAGCCAAGGCAGCCATGATAGCAGAAGGTCGCATTAAGAATAAAGAAATCGTCTTAATAAAGCCAACCACCTTTATGAATTTAAGTGGCAAGGCGGTGCAACATTATACCACTTTGTATAAAACACCACTCGAAAATATCATCGTTGTTACAGATGATTTAGCATTGGAAACTGGCACCATCAGAATTCGCACCAAGGGCAGTCATGGTGGGCACAATGGTTTGCGCAATATCGAAGAAACCATGCTCACTCAACAATATCCGCGTTTGCGATTTGGCATCGGCAATAATTTTAACAAGGCCAAACAAATTGATTTTGTATTGGGCAAATGGAACACCGATGAGCAAATTTTAGTGAACGAAAAAATCATCAAAGCCAAAGAGGCCATTCAAATGTTTGTATTAGAAGGCGCAGGCAGAGCCATGACTTTCTACAATGGTTGATTTTATTTTCGAAGAGCATTTCAAAGTGCGCGATTACGAATTAGATTTACAAGGCATCGTTAATAATTCGGTGTATCAAAATTATTTAGAGCACACCCGTCATGAATTTTTAAATGCAAAAGGCTTAAACTTTAGGGAGCTACATGAAACGGGATACGATGCAGTGGTAATAAGAGCCGAAATAGATTACAAAAAACCCTTGCGCAGTGGCGATGCATTTGTCGTTAAAATAGGCATGGAAAGAGAAGGCAGATTAAAGATGGTCTTCCATCAACAGATAGTGCGCACAGCCGACCAGCAAATAATGGTGAACGCCAAAATCTTCGCAGCATGTATCTTCAACGGTCGCCCAATAGAGCCATTGTTTATTTTCGAAAAACTAGGGATCTAGGAAAGTTAGCGGTTGGCAGTTAGCAGTTGGCAATTTTTTCTCACGATATAACTTGTGGTTTTAAGCAGGTTTGTGATTTTATTTAGCATTTGATTTTTTTAGGCAGAAAGGCAGGTTCGTAATTACATACCGATTGGTATGTTTTATTTTGTGATTTTTGAATCTATAAATTTTAGGATTGATTTTTTGAAGCCTCACACTTCGTCCTATTGTTCCGATAGCCATCGGAATGTCGAACGTATGGACGAAGTGTACCGAAGCCAGAATTTTTGAAATAACCAAAAGATCTTTTGTGATTATCTCTGAAGTACTAGCGCTTCGACTCCCGATTGCTATCGGGACAGCAGGACTGAGTTAGGTCCTCAAATTCTTATATAATGTTAAGAATGTTATACACTTCGTCATAGTGAGCTTGTCGAATCTATGGACGAAGTGTACCGAAGCCAAAAGCCATCACATAACAAATTTACGCTTTAAATTATTTAGCAACCATTCTTTAAAAAAATACACTTAATTCAACTGAATAAAATATATTTGTTATAAATAATTTTTAAAATGAAACAGTTGCTGCTTATTTGTGTATTTACATTTGGTGTTTTTAATTTATTTGGTCAGTCGGGTACATTCGACAAAACATTTGGGGTAGGCGGTAAAGTTATCACTAGTTTTAAAGGCAATGATTACGGTAGGTCGTTATGTCTACAAAGTACTGGTAAGATTTTGGTGGCAGGTTATACAGATAGCAGTGGTTTTCAAAATTGTGTGATAACACGATATAATGTTAATGGAAGTCTTGACAATACGTTTGGTATAGGAGGCAAGTTAACTACTACCATTGTACCTAATTATTGGGGCACACCTATGGCTGTGCAAGGTGATGATAAAATTATTATTGCAGGATTGCTTGGCAACGATATTTTAGTAGGGCGTTATACCGCGAATGGTAAATTGGATAATACATTTGGAACTAGTGGTTTTGCTAGTGGTAAGTTGGATATAAATTACACGCATGTTGCGAGAGCAATTGTCCTTCAAGTGGATGGTAAAATTATTGTAACAAGTTCGGGATATAATAATTTTTCTGGCAGAAAATTTGAGATGGTGCGATTTGGTGCAGATGGAACACTTGATAATGCCTTCGGGAATATGTCAAAAGTGGTAACTAATTTTGGAAGTTATACAGATGTAGTTACTTCTATGGTCATTCAACAGGATGGTAAAATCATATTGGCGGGCTATGTGGATAATGGCGCAAATGGAAATGACTTTGCCATTGCTAGGTATAATGCAAATGGAACACTAGATACTAAATTTGGAGTTGGTGGAAAAGTGCTTACTGATTTTTATGATAATGAAGATATAGCCATTTGTATTTCTTTGCAAACAAATGGCAAATTAGTATTGGCAGGATACGCACAGATTTCTTCCGTGAAAGTGCTTGCTTTGGCTAGATATAGCACTAACGGATTTTTAGATAGTTCTTTTGGGATTAACGGCAAAGTAGTAAATGATACTGCCAATATCAAATTTGAAACGGCCAGAGCTATTTTGATTCAAAAAGATGGAAAAATTGTAATTTCAGGTGGGACTAAAGGTGCCAAAGATTGGGATTTTTTATTGGCGCGTTTTCACATTGATGGTACAGTAGACAATTCATTCGGGACTGCTGGAAGAGTTGTCTTTGATATTGGAGAGGATGACTTAGCAAATGCTATTGCGATTCAAAATGACAATAAAATTATCATTGCTGGATATACTGGCACTAGTACCAATCATAAAATTACTTTGGTCAGATTCGATAATTCAATTACAAATGTTAAGTCAAATGTTGCGTACAATAGTCATTATTCCTTGATTCCAAATCCTTCAACTGGTGTTTTTAATATTATTAGTTCCAATAACATGGCAACCATTCAAACTGTTGAAATATATAATGCGATAGGCGAAATGGTGATTGTAAATAGCCAGTTAAACACAAATTGTATTGATATTTCCAATTCACCTAATGGTATTTATTTTGCAAGAATAATTTATGGCGAAGAAAGTTGTTTGTTTAAATTAATGAAGGAATAGATAGAAGTTTATGTTTCGATTTGCCACTTTATAATAACCAATTAGGTAGGTTTGTAT
>CAJBKH010000013.1 GCA_903953615.1 uncultured Bacteroidota bacterium | reverse complement strand
TTTCAGAAGTTCAAATTGAATGTTTGTGTTATCGAACATCGTATAGTTTATAGTAGTGTACAATTATAAATAAAATATTTAATATCCATTTGAACAAAAGATTAAAAAAATCATAAAGCACAGATGCTCAAACCTTTTAAATAGACGTACTTTCATTAGACAATCCTTCGCTATACCATTGAAAAATTCAGCTTTAGCTAGTTTTCACATGTAAACCACAAGAATTGTTGGTAGTTACACAATAAAAAGTACCACACTTCCTGACTAAATACTTCTATCTTTTAAGGGATTTAAAAAACATACCGTTTGGTATTTTTTTAAATAAAACCTGTTGCACGTATCGCTTCATTTGCAATTAATTTTATTGTAATTTCGTAACATAGAAAAAACCTCCACCAACCCTCTTATATCAAATAAAAAAATGCAAGTCCGCTTTTTCAAACCTAAATTTTTATTCCGTCTCGGCATTGTACTTTTAATTGGGGGTATACTGCTAACTTATTTCTGCAATCGTATTATCACCAACGCGGCCAAAGACCGCCTTTACACCTCTGTCAGTCAGATTCCCTATTCTAAAGTTGGTTTGCTTTTAGGCACATCAAGAGACGGCAGAAATGGACACCACAATCCGTATTATGACAGACGCATTACAGCAGCTTTAGAATTGCTAAGAGCAGGCAAAATAAAATACATCTTAATTAGTGGCGATAACAGTCGAAAAACGTATAGTGAACCAGAAATGATGCGTGCCGATTTAATCGCAGCAGGCATCGATTCAACCCGCATTTATTTGGATTATGCAGGCTTTAGAACCTTCGATTCTGTGATCCGTTTAAAAGCCATTTTTGGACAAGATTCTGTGACCATTATTTCACAAAAATTCCACAACGAAAGGGCTGTTTATATTGCCAAGAAAGAAGGCATATATGCCATTGGTTACAATGCAAAAGATGTGGGTGCACGCCAAGGTTTAAAAACACAAATGAGAGAAAAATTAGCAAGGGTAAAAGTATTTGTTGATGCACTCTTTGGCGCAGAACCTAAATTTCTAGGCGAGCCTGTTCTCATCCCGAAAGTTTAAGCAGCTAAGAATTTACCTGCCTTTGGCCCTGTTTAATAACGCATTAACCAAAGTACTTTATTTCTTTTGGCGACAACCGCTTTTCCCCTAAATTCGCTTCTTCAAAACTTGCTTCATCCATGAAAAAAATAATTCTAAAAGTTGGTCTTCTGATGTTTCTCATTATCACATTACAAGCCTGCAATTTAAATTACTCTGTAAAGGAAAAAAGTACCTCAAGCTATTTCAACAATCCAGATTCAGGTGTGCAGGTTGGTGGTGTCAAATTAATTACCATCAATACGCCTAAAGGTCCTTTTAAGGTATGGACAAAACGCATGGGCAACAATCCAACGATGCGCGTGCTTTTGTTGCATGGCGGTCCTGGTGGCACACACGATGCCTTTGAATGTTTTGAAAATTTTTTACCAAAAGAAAACATCGAATTTATTTATTACGATCAATTGGCTTCTGGCAATTCTGATAACCCAAACGATACTTCTCTGTATGATTTGCCGCGCTTTGTAGAAGAACTCGAACAAGTGCGCATTGCACTCAATTTAGATAAAGATAATTTTTACCTATTGGGCCATTCATGGGGTGGTATATTGGCCATGCAATATGCACTCAAATACCAAGACCACATCAAAGGCTTAATAATATCTGATATGATGGCTAGCTGCCCTGCCTATGGGCAATATGCCAACGATGTATTGGCAAAACAAATGCCGCCTGCAGTTTTAGATACCATTCGCAGGATTGAAAAAGCAGGTGATTTTCAAAATCCTAAATACATGGAACTATTGATTCCGCATTTTTATTCTAAACATATTATTCGTTTAAAAGAATGGCCCGATCCGGTGAACAGAATGTTTCGCAAATTAAATTACGAATTGTACGTCTCCATGCAAGGTCCAAGTGAATTTGGTGTGGCTGGCAAACTCGCCAATTGGGATGTGAGCAAAGCATTAAAAAACATACAAGTGCCTTGTTTAGTAATAGGCGCTACCTTCGATACCATGGATCCAAAATACATGGAATGGATGAGCCAACAAATGCCCAAAGGTGAATTTTTGTTGTGTCCGAATGGCAGCCATTTTTGCTACTACGACGACCAAAAAACATACTTCAATGGGCTAATCAAATTCATTAAAAAAGTAAACCAATAGGATTTAATTCCATTAGAAAAAAATTTAAAAATGAATAGAAAAAAATTCATAAAACACACAAGCTATACAGGGGTTGCCGTTTTATTGTTAAACAGTTGTAACCTCTTTGGTAAAAAAGAAGTTAATTTTACTAAAAATAGCCTTGCACCCATTCTTGAAAAACCAAAACTAGGGGAAGATATATTTGGCTATATTCAGCGCACAAATGGCCCTTTTAATAGCACCCTCTATAAACAAATTTTAGGCGCTGCAAATGAATTCAAAGAGGGCGACCAATCATTACAAATTGCAGCAGCCGACGAAGCCTCGCGAATAAATGCGAGAGACTTATTAGGCAATACAAAGTTAGGCGACCTCAATAAAAACATTGTTTATGAAGACGAAATTCTCCACCTCATTCAACGGTCAACGGTACAAAATAACACCATTGATAATTGGACTTTTAAAGAATTAAAAAACTTTCTGCTCACAGAAACAGAAGAAAAAATTAAAGGCATTATGCCTTCGCTAAGCAGCGATGTGATTGCCTGTTTAGTAAAATTATTGAGCAATGAGGAACTCATTATACTTAGTAAAAAGATTTTTAATCCACTTCCCAATAGTAACATTGGTGAGAAAGGATACATGGGTGCTAGAGTGCAACCCAATTCACCAACAGACGATATTGAAGACATTACTTGGCAAGTATTTAATGCATGGGCTTATGCAGTTGGCGATGTCGTTTTAGGCAATAACCCTGTTTCAAGTGAACCAGCATCTGTTGCCAAAATTGAAAATGCCCTTTTTGAAATAATTAAAAGTTTTGAATTAGAAGAAATCATACCCCATTGTGTGCTTTCGCATATCGATGTGCAAGCTGTGGTGGAGGAACAAAACCCGGGCAGCACGGGCATTTGGTTTCAAAGCCTTGCAAGTACAGTAAATGCCAATAAAACCTTCGATGTAACCATCGAAAAAATGATGAAATATGCTGCATTGAGAAATGGTCATTATGGATTTTATGCAGAAACAGGACAAGGTGCCGATATGACGAATGGCCATGGCGAAGGTTTTGATATGGTGATACACGAGTCGCGCAAGTATGGCTTTTTAAGAGTGCTCAAACAAAAAATTGAAGGCCTTAAAAATGAAACCAATGCATGGGTACATGTCAATGATGTGGCTGGGTTTATTGGACCAGAGGTTTTCAGAACCAAGGAACAATTGGTGCGTTGTTGTTTAGAAGATACCGTAATGGGTAAACTGCATGGACTTACCATTGGGTTGGACATTTGTTCTACACTGCACATGGATGTTACATTAGATGATCTTGATTGGTGTATTGATCAGGTAATGCCTGCCAATCCTGCCTACTTAATGGCCTTGCCAACCAAAAACGACCCCATGTTAAGTTATCTTACAACAGCTTTTAACAACCATGTAAAAATTAGAAATCAATTTGGTTATAAGGTAAATGATGCCATGTGGGACTTCTATAAAAAACTTGAAATCATTGATGCCAATGGACAACCTACCGAACATTTTGGCGATCCAATTTGGGTGTATTATAAATACCTACAAACCAAAAAAGGTGCAAAGTCTATCAGCGATATTTATGAAGAGGGCAAAGCGGCCATTTCTAGAATTGAAAGCCGAGGGGTTCCAATCGCTCAAGGGTATGGCAAAAATTATTGGGACCTCCCAGAAGCTTTAGATAAAAAGGTTCATTATTTATACGAGGATGCGAAAGTGTGTTTATGGACAGAAACGGAACCTTCCTTTATTAATAATTTAAAAGCGACAGTTCCAATTAATACAAAGTCTCTGGATAGAAAAGATTATGTTTATCATCCTGCATCAGGCGAAGCTTTAAGTGAAAATGCAATCAAAAAACTTAAGGTAATTAAAACCAATTGGCAAAAAAATATACCTGATATTCAAATTGTAATTTCAGATGGATTGAATGTAAAAGCAATTATGGATAATGGGCACCTTGCGCCATTTCTGTCTAACTTAAATAAAATGCTTAGTGCTGAAAATTATACATTAGGAAATAATCAAATCTTCATTAACAATGGTCGCGTTAGAGCTGGCTATGCCTGTGGCGAATTATTATTTGGTGAGCGTAATTCAACGCAAAAAAAACATGGCATTATTCATATTATAGGTGAGCGACCAGGGTCGGAACACCATAATTTTTCGGCCTATTTAACCGTTGCAGAACCTGTAAAATGGAATACAAAAGGGACTGTCGACCATGACATCACAAGGGTTGTTTCTGGGATTTCTGATACTGCATTAAATCCTATAGAAGCTAGCAATACCGTTGTAAAAATCATAACTGAATTATTTAATAAATAGTCAATCTAAATTTTAACGACAACCATTTAACAATCAAAAATTAAATATGGAAACAAAAAAAGACAGCATGGTTACCTTCTCCACCTATTACCATGGCACCAAAGCCAATCTCAAAATTGGCAATTATATAGTACCTGGTTACGCATCTAATTATGGACAAAACAAAAAAGCCAATTTTGTTTACTT
>CAJBKH010000012.1 GCA_903953615.1 uncultured Bacteroidota bacterium | reverse complement strand
TTTTTTAAAGGTAAAAATTTAGTAATCTTAAAAACCTCACAAAGGCGAAGAAGGGATATACTTTTTTGCTCGGTAGTATTGATGGCCGTTGAATAAACGAAAATTTTATACGCAGCCATTTGCCCTTCTCCTGTAGTCTGTTGTGTGTAATCGCTTTTTTAGGCATCATCCCTCATTATCCCGTTATGGCGGGACAGGCTCTTCTCCGTAGGGAGAAGGGAGGGTTATATTGTCTTTAGTTGCTTTAAAAACCGGTACAGTATTATTATGCAAGTGTGCTATGTTGTGTTTTATTGTTTTACTAACCCAAAGCCACAAACGTTTATTATTTATTAAACTTAATTTAATAAGTATGCGATAATCGCAGCCACTCCCCCTTCTCCTGTGGAGAAGGGGATAGGGGATGAGGCCAAAAGGGATGAGGCCTAAAGTACCGCCACCACTTTTATCACCCTGCTCTCCTTGCCCACCACCAATTTTAAATAGTAAACTTCCGATTGAATGGAAGGAAAAGCCATGAAAGTTTTTTCTTTTAGTATGCCTAAATCCAGCTCGCTGATGATTTGACCTCCATTGCCATCGATTTTGTAGAGCATGGCTTTTGCGGTATCGCGTAAATTAATTGCAATGCTAAAATGTTGCCCATCGTGTGGATTCGCATACACTTTGAAACTTTGAATCATGGCGCTTCGGTAGCCAAGGGTGCGCTCCAATTTTAAACTGTCATTGTTTGAAAGTAGGTGGATTTTTTTGGCGGCTTCAAAATGACAAGCACCATAATTGCTTTTTAAATGCAACGTATAAATACCAGTATCTTTAAATTGCCATTGCACATTGTTAGTGTTAACGGTTTTTATTTTTGCATTGACATTGTTGCAAGTCCATTTGTTGTTATCGGCTGTAGGATTGCTGATAATTACAGCATACACAGTATCGCTCAGTAGGGCCATGCTTGGTACTAAAAAATCGTGCGTTACTTGGGTATTGATTTTGTAAATTTGAAAGGTGTCGCGGTATTGGCAGGCATTGCTATCGTTGGTTTTGCTGATGTAAGTGCCAGCCTTATTCGTTGTGAAAACTGGGACAGAAAATACTGAGCCATTGTCACCAATTATCTCATAGGTTTTGGCGCCAGTAGTATTTAAATCAATGGTGCTAAATTGTCCTTCACACAAGATGGTATCTTTTGTTTTTGCAATGCGTAAGCCTTTGGGTGTTTTTATTGCCATGCGAAAAGTGTCGGTGCATCCTTTGTCAGTAATAATTGTAAAGGTGTAATCCCCATCCTTCAAGCTTTTAATCGTATCATTTAAAAAGTAATTGTTGCCACTGTTAATGTTGGTCAAAGTATAAGGCACCTTGTTAAACAATGGATTTATTTTTAAAACCACTTGCGAAGGCGCATCTCCATCACAAACTTTGTTTTTTACAAATGCCGTTAATGCTAAAGGCTCTGAATTCAGCCAATCAAAATTGTGCTCATAAACACAAGCATTGGCATCTTTGATTTGAAATACGTATTTACCAGTACTTATAGAATCAATCGTATTTGTTTTATTTATTAGTTTGCCATTGAACGATAAATAATAAGGTGCAACACCACCTTTGGGGTTTGCAAACAAAGCGCCATTATGACCGTTATAACAACTTATTGGAACAATGGTTATGCTGTCAAGACTTAAAGCAGATGGGGAATAAATGCTTAAATTAGTGATACTGTCAAGGCATTCATTAGTGTCTTTAATATAGACCTTATATTGGCCATTG
>CAJBKH010000011.1 GCA_903953615.1 uncultured Bacteroidota bacterium | reverse complement strand
TGTTATTCAAAGAGCAATTCTCCTGAAACCCTCAATTCCATCAGATACAGCATTGCTGTTTTATCGCGGATGGTCTGGCATCGCAAATATCAAATCAGAAAATGATTGGCATAGGAATTTAAATTTTCTTAAAAATAATACGAATTTATTTGCTCAAGCAGGCATAGCCCTTGTTGTCATGGATTGCCCAAGCGATGAAAACCGTATTGGGGCCGGCAACACCCCGCTAGGCTGTAGTGACGACTATCGGTCGTCAAAGAAGCACGCAGAAGACGTTAGAAAAATACTCGCTCTGCTCAAAGAAAAATATGGAATCAATAATTTTTTTATTATGGGCCACAGTTATGGAGCCATTTCGTCAAAATGGCTGGCTAGAAATTTAGGGACTGAAATTCAAGGCAGTATCCATTCGGCTGCTCAAACGGTAGCAAGTCCTCGTATGCGTGCTTATGGATACTCCGCTGAGTCATTTGATATGAGCTCATTAAAAGCCCCATCTCTTAATATCCATCATGGTGATGATCAATGTATCTATACACCATACTCAACCGTTTTAGCGTACTCAAAAAATAATTTAATAACTGTAAAAGGGGGCATCCCCAATGGTGATGTATGCGGCGGTGGACACTATCATTCTTTTGAGGGGCGGGAGGAGGTTTCTACAAAGGCAATTATTCAGTGGATTACGACTGGCCAAGCTCAATCCAGTATTGGGGAGTAGCCCCTTAAGGATTTAACATCCTCGGCCCTGATCGATTCCGCCCTAGACCATCCAGAATCTAGAAAGTTCACCCGCCGGACTCTTTCCTATTGAGGTGCGTTAGGGTTAGCCCATCTTGAGTAAAATTACTCCTAGCAGAATAAGGGCAACACCAAGCCAGCGTAGCGGAATATTGGGGTCTCCAAAAACCAAAACGCCAATCGTGAACGTACCAACGGCACCAATAGAGGTCCATACGGCATAGGCCGTTCCAATCGGGATTTCCTTAAGTGAGAACCAAAGCAGGAAGCCGCATAGCGTCATACTGAAAATAGCCAAACCGATACCCCATATTTTCATATTGGGGAGGTCGGCGAGCTTTAAACCAAGCGGCCAGCCGATTTCAAAAAAACCAGCCAATAAGAGCGATATCCAGTAAATACTCAAGGGAAAAAAGGTGAAATGGAAAGAGTCAGAATACCAAAAATGGAATAGTGAGCGCTAGACTTTTCTTGCATTTCAGTTTTCCGACGTAAATTCATCAAGTATTCAGTCGCCGATAATGGGTAACATTATTACAGTGTCACATCAGAACAGGCTGATCGACATCCTGAGGTCTGGCTAATTCAGCCCCGTAAGCAAAACCAAATAATGCATTGCCGATGCGGAACTTTTTCTGCTGGCCGGGCGGATGTCAGTCATCGACTAAAACACTACCAATCATGCGGATAACTTAGCTAAGCTTTTTTCATACAAAACATAGAGAAGATAAGCCACGATCAGTGTATTGATAAATAGGATTACGATCATCAACCAGCTAAACCGGTGAATGAGCTCATTGATCTCAAATGGAATATAAATAAAACCCGAAAATACGGCCAACCATTGCGCCCAGCTCTGGTTGAACCAAATTCCGCCCGCTTCAACCCAGCGCAAGGCGCCCATAAGACAAGCCAACACAGCAATACTTAATATTTGCGCTTGATTAAAGCTCCCCAGCCAAGCAAATACCATTTGTAAGAAAGGATCATTGGATGCAATCCCACCTAGTATCGGGTGATCAATCCAAGAAAATGCTTCTGAACGCCGATAAACTAAAAAAAGACTTACGCCAATAGTGATGGCAATGGATCCACGCAATACCTTGAGACAGGCAATGGTTTTAAGGCTTTTACTCATACACTGAATTTACAGTTTGCGGATCTTTAGAGCGCATGAAAGTGGGCTATTCTGGTGCACATTACTTTTGAAATAGTCGAACCATCAAGTCCAATGTGACTCGCTGATGCGATGAGGTTCCAAAATACGGGGATTTTTCCAGAAAGTCATTTCGAATCATGGCATGCGAGGCTCTCAAGCAAATCCTTAGCTCATTTTCATCCATGATTTTCATTGTTCCGGACTGGTTCCGGGTCTGAGCCTGCATTAGGGGCCCAATGAGAACATCCATTGTCTTGTAGATATTCTCTGGGTCAGGTACGGCCTTTATAAAAAGCCGATAGAAAGGGATCACCTTGCCGGGTTTGCGGGATCGCAAGTTATCAAAATAATAGCCAGATACCATCATCATCAATTGCCTGACCGTTCCATGATCAGGGAAGGCTTCAATTTTTGGCACTAAACCAGCATGAAGGCGTGTAACAAAAAAACGCCAAATACTGGTGTACAGATCATCCTTATTTTTGAAGTAACGATATAAGGAGCCTACTGAATAGCCAGAACGTACCGCTAAATTTTGCGATGTAACGGATTCAATCTCTTCTGCGCTCTCCAAGGCATTTATAGCAGCCTGGATGATGGTTTCCGCAGTCGCTTCAGCCCTTGATTGCTTGGGCTGAATTCTCAGTTTTTTATCTGCAGACACAAAGCATTCCCTTTTGACTTTTGAAACTGAATATTACAAGGCTTGGTTAATTGCTGATTAGAAAAAAACGATTTAAATCAATGAATTAAGCAAGGGAAAAAAACGTACGAAGATGAGCATATTACAGGCTTATTGCGCGCTTATCTAGCTATATTGGAAGGCATGAAAAAAAGACCCATGCCTCTGAATTTACATCAAAACCATGGGTGAAGTCCTGCTGATAGGAGGCGCTTTACTTTTGGGCGGAATGGTATCTAGCTTAGTCAAGTCACACCCATTTTATAAGCATCAAAGCCAAAAATTCAAAGATGTTTATCAAGCAAAGCTTTGGCACAACCTACAAAGCGAATACGATGAAAATGAGGCTTATTGGATCTCCAGAGCCCTTACAGACTATATCTATGATTTCAACAAGAGACTTTATGAAGATGTCCATATCGAGCGCTACATGAGTCATGCCATAAAAGAAAAAAATAATTTATATAAGCTAAAAATCGAGTCACCAAACGTATTGTGCGAAGAGCTGGTGATGAGGGCTGTAGAACTTAGGGTTCCATCTATGCTCTTCTTTACTCACATGAAAGAATTACATGGGAATTGCTTAGTGCCAATGGGTAAATTAACACCCGCCTCGATTCAAAGCCTGCCAGGAGCGAGCGTCTATTACTTGGAGTTGACTAAGTTGCCACTGAGTACAAAACAAATGACCCGCTATCTTGATATGGTCAGTTAAGACCTTTTCTAGTGCGCTGGACAATGATTGAATAAGCGAAGTCAAGGGCATGCATTCCCATTGACGAGTTAAGCACAATTACACCTAACTATCGCTAGTTATTACTAACTCGCCCCACATCACAATATCGACATCTACCAGTTGCCACCCTTTGTGTTGAAAGCCAATATCAAAGTCATCTGTAGTTTTGCTGTTATTGAAGATGGAAGATAAGGCATCTTGTTCTGCTTTTGGGGTGGTCTCTGAATAGTAAATAAGCTTATTGCCTTCGTCCGAAAGACGAACCTCCGAATAGTCTTGGTCGCCCACACTAATCCCTATGTGTTGCTCGTATTCGTTTAGAAAATTAGGCGGCGTATCGATTAGGAATGAGCCACTTTTCCAAAGAAACCCACAATTAATTTCTTTATTTTCTTTGCGATACGTCATCCGCTCTGAGATATGAAACTCACTTTTGGGACTAATCTTAAATGCCATGACTACTCCTTTTAGGAATGACGGCGATAAGATAAGTTATCAGATTCAGCAATAAATGTGAATAAATTAGTTTATTGAGCATTGCCAATAAAAAAAATGTACGCAAATTTCCCATATAGAAAGCGTTATTTCATATAAAAGTGCTGTATTCGCCCAACAGCCAATAGAGTTGCCAGAGCTTCAAATCTAGAATCATAAGAAATAAAAAGCCCCCAGTCGCAACCGCGATTAAACAAAAAAGACGAATGGGCTTTAATAAATAAAGCAGTGGGGTGGGCAGATATGTA
>CAJBKH010000010.1 GCA_903953615.1 uncultured Bacteroidota bacterium | reverse complement strand
TGCATCATGGTTTCTTCTAATCCAATTTTCAAAATATTAATGGAAAGAATTTTATTGAATTCCTTTTCATCAAATAACATCATGGTGCTAACTAAGGCTTGAATTTGACCGTCATATTTTGACTTTGTTTCAGATAACTCTTGACATTTTTTATGGATTTCATCCAATGTCATTTCAGCTATTTTAGAAATTTTAAACCCATTATTATTAAGAATAGAGATGTTCAAAATTAAACGCAATTGTTCTTCGTCATAAAAACGAATGCCAGTATCGGTTCTATGAGGTTCAAATATTTTATAACGTTGTTCCCATATACGTATGGTATGCGCTTTTATACCCGAAATATTCTCGATGTCTTTGATAAATAATTTATTTCTAAATTCCTTTTTGCCTTTTTTCATTAATTTAAAACTTACAGTGTTGAAATATGTTTATAATAATATGCTTAAAATTTTAGTTGCTGGTGGTACTGGATTAATTGGTTCAAATCTAATAACAAAGCTTAAACAAAAAAATTATAAAGTTGTTTTATTGTCCACGCAAAAAAATAAAGCAGACAATCAGTCCATTTTTTATTGGCAACCTGCAAAAAATGAATTACCTGAAGCCGCCTTAGAAGGGGTAGATATTTGTATCAATCTATGCGGTGCTGGTATATTCGACAAGCCCTTTAGCGCTAAAAGAAAAAAGGAGCTAATAGATAGTAGAATCATTTCTACCAATGTTTTGTTCGAAGGTTTTAAGAAAAGAAAAACGCCATTAATGCACTATATTGGAGGAACCGCAACAGGTTTATATCCAAATATTTGTTCAGATAAATTAACGGAAGATTACACAAAAGGAGAGGGTTTTATTTCCAATTTGGTTGGAGATTGGGAAAAAGCGACACATCAGTTTAATGATATAGCAACTTTGGTGAGCATTATGAGAACGGGTATTGTTTTATCCGAAAAGGGAGGCTTTTTAAAACAACTAGCAACGCCCATTCGTTTTTATGTTGGTGCTGTGCCTGGTAATGGACAACAAATAATAAGTTGGATTCACATTGATGATTGGAGTCGCATGCTGATACATTTATTAGAAAATAAAATTGCTGGAACCTTTAATGCGGTGGCCTCTCATCCTGCTAAACTTCAAGTTTTAACGAAAGAGATTGCACATTGCTTACACCGTCCATTGCTGTTACCTAATATTCCCATATTTGCATTGAAATTAATTTTTGGCGAACGTTATCAACTATTGCTCACATCCCAAAATGTAAGCAATGATAAAATTAAAAACACAGGATTTAAATTCGATTTTGAATTATCGAAAATGGCCTTACAAAATTTGTTAGAAAAATGAATATATTTTGGTTTAGAAGAGACCTAAGGTTGAATGATAATGCGGGTTTATACCATGCATTAAAATCAGGTAAAAGTGTGCAACCAATCTTTATTTTTGATGAAAATATTCTTAACAAACTTTCTGATAAAACCGACAAAAGGGTTCAGTTTATTCATCAAACCTTGCTTGAACTCAAACGTGCGTTAAATGAATTAGGTGCCGACCTTTGGGTGTTTCATGGCAATCCTTTGGAAGTATTTAAGAGCCTTGTTGAAAAACATACCATTCAGTCTGTTTTTGCCAATCGCGATTATGAGCCCTCCGCAATTAAAAGAGATGATGCCATCACAAAGTATTTAACGCTTCAGTCCATCGACTTTAAAAGTTACAAAGACCAAGTTGTTTTTGACACAAATGAAGTTTTGAAAGACGATGGTAAACCTTATACTGTTTATACACCCTATTCAAATAAATGGAAGTCTAAACTAACAGCAGATACTTTCAAACCCCATCCCTGTAGCGCGTTTTTTCAATATTTAAATCAAACAGCGGTAACGAGCATGTTAACTTTAAATGATATTGGTTTTAAAGACTCAAGTTTTGTTTATCCTTCGAAAGAAATAAAACAAGGGGTCATTAAAAAATATGAACAAAACAGAGATATTCCGTCCATCGATGGCACTAGTAAACTAAGTTTACATTTTCGATTCGGTACCATTTCGATTCGCGACAAAGCAGCCAAAGGACAAACGCTAAGTGAAAAATGGTTGAATGAATTGATTTGGCGTGACTTTTATAGTCAGATCTTGTTTCATTTTCCGCATGTAGAACAAGGGGCTTTCAAACCAGCCTACAATAAAATTAGTTGGTTGAATGATGAGGTTACTTTTGAAAAATGGTGCCAAGGTCAAACTGGATATCCTATTGTAGATGCAGGTATGCGAGAATTGAATACCACCGGCTTAATGCACAACCGTGTGCGCATGATAGTCGCAAGTTTTTTAACCAAACATTTACTGATTGATTGGCGTTGGGGTGAAGCCTATTTTGCTGAAAAATTATTGGATTTCGACTTAGCGAGCAACAATGGGGGATGGCAATGGGCTGCTGGCTCTGGTGTCGATGCAGCACCTTATTTCAGAGTGTTTAATCCCTATTTACAAACCGAGCGTTTCGATCCTCAATTCAAATACATTGCACAATGGGTGCCAGAATATTTAAGCCCTCAATATCCTAAGCCAATTGTCGACCATGCCTTTGCTAGAAATAGATGTCTTCAAGTGTATAAAGAAGGATTAGCAAATTAAAGTCTAGTATATTTTTTTACAAAACTATTTTTTCCATAATGGTTTTGACTATTTTTGCGGCATAATAATTTTAATATGAAAAATATTTCTGTGATTGGTTCTGGAACAATGGGAAATGGCATTGCGCATGTGTTTGCTATGAATGGTTATAAAGTTAACCTTATTGATATTAACGAAACAGCGCTCCAAAAAGCCATTGCAAAAATTGGATCAAACTTGGATAGACAAGTTGCTAAACAGTTAATTACCGAGGCTCAAAAGTCAGAAACATTGGCAAACATTAGTATTACAACTGATTTAAAAACGGGTGTATCAAATGCCGATTTAGTAGTTGAAGCAGCCACTGAAAATTCTAGTATTAAATTACAACTTTTTAAAGATATCGATGCAGCTGCGCCAGCGCATTGCATACTTGCATCTAACACATCATCCATTAGCATTACTAAAATAGCGGCAGTAACTGCACGACCAGAGAAAGTAATTGGCATGCACTTTATGAACCCCGTGCCAGTAATGAAATTGGTAGAGGTAATTAATGGTTATAAAACCAGTGCCGATGTTACTGAAACAATCATGACTTTAAGCAAAGCCATTGGTAAAACACCTACCTTGGTAAACGATTACCCTGGTTTTGTTGCTAATCGTATATTAATGCCAATGATCAACGAGGCGATTATTACTTTGCACGAAGGTGTTGCTGGTGTTGAAGAAATTGATACAGTAATGAAATTGGGTATGGCCCATCCAATGGGTCCGCTTCAATTGGCCGATTTTATAGGACTTGATGTTTGTTTAGCCATCTTGAATGTTTTGTACGATGGTTTAGGAAATACAAAATATGCCCCTTGCCCTTTGTTAGTAAATATGGTAACGGCTGGCGACCTAGGTGCCAAAACCGGTAAAGGTTTCTACGACTACAGCGGTGGTGGTAAAGAACTTGTTGTTGCTTCTAATTTTAAGTAATCAAAGGTTGCCATGTCAACCCGCTTATTAATTGTAATTTTATTAATTATAGTTTACCCTTCTTGTAAAAACAAAAAGGGTGTGGCGACTGACTACAGCCAACTTAATGCCTTTTCAGATTTAATAGAACCCAATGTTTGGCAAGCCATTGGTCCCTTTGGTGCGGCAAAACCTTTCATTGAAAATAACGAATGGAGCGCATTTGGCGCTGGTCGTTTTGAATGTGTAAATATTCATCCTGATAATGAGAATGAAATTTTAATAGGGCATGCCTCTGCAGGTTTATTTAAAACCACTGATGGGGGAATCACATGGGAACAAAAATTAGATTTTGAATTTGCAACTGGCATATTTAATATCCTGCGTTTTAATAAAAATGATAAACACTTGTTGGCCTGTTGCGCGACGGACCTAGGTATGGAAAAACAATTTGGTTACGGCCTAATTGAAAGTTTCGACAATGGCGAAACCTGGCAAAGAAACAGTTTACAATACAATCCTTCAGAATATAATTATACCCAACAAAGAGCTGTTGAAATTATTGATAAACGCAATGAACAAAAATTATTGAGCATTTCAGACCATGAAATCTTTATCACTTACGATGGCGGAAAAACATGGAAAAGTGTTTATAAAACAACCGAGAATTTAAAATCTATAAAGGTCAATCCTGAGAATGAAAAACAGATTTTCATAACAGGCAATGTTTTAATCGCTTCTTATGATGGTGGTGAAACCTGGAGTGATGAAACTGCAGTGGTAGCAAGAAGTTATGGCGCTTTGCCAGGAAAAAATGCGAGATATGAAATCGGCTTTTCAACGAAGAATAGTAAAAAGCTTTTCATTGCAGTGAGTCATAATAGCAGCTACATTCTACAAGCCAATATCCTTTCTCTGCGCGAGATAGTATTGATTAGTCATTCTGAATTTATTGCAAATATTTATCACATGTGCTTTGCTACAGGACTTAAAGACCAAAATGGAAATGAACAATTATTTGTCGGTACTACACGTGTTTTTATGTCAAACAATGGTGGTATTGCTTTTAATCAATTAACAACCCCGGAATACCGATTACCTAACAACACGCATGATGATGTCAATGCAATTCAAATAACGCCAGAGAAGCATTTGTTTATTGCAACGGATGGCGGTATTGATAAATCGGTTGATGGCGGAAAAACTTGGTTTAGTTTAACAAATAATGCGAGGAATTTAAATGCGAGTTTGATTTTCGGATTTGACAAAGCCAATAACAATGTAATCATGGCAGGTACACAAGACAAAGGCATCATCGTCTTTAAAAAACGCAAATGGAATACATGCGATTTATATGGTGATGGAGGCCGAATAGCAGCAATGGGCGATAGCCTAGCGTTTGCTTGTGGTTACGCCAAAATGTGCTATGTTACACAAAATGACGGCAAAAATTTAGGTTATAACCATGCCGGTGGTGATATCAACTTTTTTGATTTTAGAATGACCTACGTCAACGATGAAAGAACGCTATACATTGCCAACCAACATTTATACAAACAAATAGAAGGCAAGAATTTTGAAATACTGAGCAGTACCATTACAAGCGAAAGACCAATTGGCGCTTTTTGGGTAAATCCAGAAAACACGAATCAAATATGGATGTCTAAAATGGATGCAACCTGGGGCGGACCACTTGTAAAAAAACTTTATTATACAACTGATGGGGGATTGACTTGGACAGATAAAACAGAGGCATTGCCTATATTAAAATGGCGGAGTATAACAGATATTGACGTTAATCAAAATGGTGAAATCGCTATAACATTGAATGGCTTTGACAATTCAAAAGCCACAGAATTAAACAAAGTGTATCTCAGTAAAGATGGCGGTAATTCATTTGAAAATATAAGTGATGGGTTAAGCAATCATCCTGTCTATAGTGTTGAACCAATTGGAAACGATTGGATTTGCGGCAATGCAAATGGCGTCTATATGAAAGAACCGAATCAAAAATGGTTGCCATTGGGCAAAGGATTTCCAAATGTAATGGTAAGTGAAATCAAATATTTTCAAAGAGAAAATATGTTGTACGTTAGTACATTTGGCAGAGGAATGTGGCGTCTCTGGTTAAATTAAAAAATACGCATACTGATTTACTTAAGTATTTCTTAACAATTAAAAAACCTAGAATCAATCTAATGTTTTTAATCTTAGCCTAAATTTGCACCTGTAAAAATAGTATGAATAAAATTATAGTTTGCTTCTGTCTAATGCTGGTTCTATATAGTTGTAGCAACAAATCGCAGTATGCTTTATCAGCATATAAAGTGAATTATGATGGCTTATTGGATACCATTTTACCGCATTTCTCAAAATTACACGATAGCATTCCTGAGAATCAAAGATTTTTACCTAAAAACAAACACTTTATGTTAGTTCATAAAGTTGAGCGCCAATACCAATGGATGCATTATACAGAATCAAAAGATGGTTATGCTTATTTCATGGTGAGCCGCTTAGAACCAAGCATAAAAGGCGATAAATTTGCTTCTATATGCGGCAGATTTAAAAGAAATAGTATGGGAGCCCTTGATTCTTCAAGCTATGAAGAACTATTCTGGACCTGGAAAATGAAAATGCCCGAACTGAAAGAAAAATCATTAGTATTGTTTAGTACAATGGTTGAAACAGGTAATGTTAATGCCTATTTGCCAGAAGTAAAGGAAGATTGGGTGATGTTTCCAGATAAGAATGTAAGCTACGATAAGGCTACACAAACTTGGAAATCAAAAATTGTTTACTAATCATTGCGCGATTGCAGCAAAGACGCCATCTGTTCTGATATTTTAGAACATCTACACTTTAACGTATTTATGAATTCAGATTTCAAAAATTTGTTAGTACTTTTGCATCCAAAAATATAGTTACTGATTATGGGAAGAGTATTCGAAAAACGCAAGCACACGATGTTTGCCCGATTTGACAGAATGTCGAAAGCCTTTACTAAATATGGGAAGGAAATTGCTATTGCTGTTAAAGCCGGTGGACCAGATCCAGATTCAAATGCCAAATTAAGAGTAGTAATTGCCAATGCAAAAAGTGCAAACATGCCGAAAGATAGAATCGAGGCAGCAATCAAACGTTCTGCGGGCAAAGATTCTAGCAATTACGAAGAGGTTAATTACGAAGCCATGTGTATGAAAGGTGTTGGCTTGTTTATTGAAACGGCTACAGACAATCCTACACGCACAGTTGCCAACATTCGCATGCACCTGAATAGAGGCGGAGGAGAATTAGGTAAAAGTGGAAGTTTAGATTATGCTTTTGTTAGAAAAAGTATTTTTGTGATTAAAACAGATAATTTAAATACCGAAGAATTAGAATTCGAATTAATAGATGCTGGTTTAGAAGAAATAGAGGTTGAGGAGAATGAAATGGTGATCACTTGTCCTTTCGAAAAATTCGGTAGCATGTATAAAACACTTGAAGAAAAAGGCATCGTAATCGTGAGCGCTGAACTTCAAAGAATTCCTACATCGGTAGTTTCTACGCTTACAGAAGAAGAAAAACTTCAAGTTGAATCTTTAATCGAACGATTAGAAGAAGATGAAGATGTACAGACCGTTTACAGTAATTTAGTTTAAAATAATTTATATGAATAATAATACAATCCTTGTGCCTTTAGATTTTTCTGAAGTAGCACAAAACGCTTTAGGTCATGCTTTAAAAGTGGCTGACGTTTACAAAAATGAAGTTACACTTTTACATATTATGGATGAAGGTAATTTTATCGGTAATTTGTTTGGTGGAAATAATAATGCCGAATTGGTAAAAGAAGCCATTGATATGAAATTGGATAAAATGATTGCAGAAGCCAATAAGCAATATCCAAACGTTAAAATTAATAAACTGACTGAATCTGGTAAAATTTATAAAGTCATTGCCAATATTGCGAACGATGGCAATTATGACAGTATCATTATGGGTACCAATGGTGCAAGTGGTTTACAACAAATTACTGGTAGCAATGCTAGCCGTGTAATTAACTATGCAAAAGTGCCTGTAGTTGTTGTGAAAGAAAAATCAATCGGAAATGGTTACGAGAAAATTGTATTGCCAATTGATTTGACAAGAGAAAGTCGCCAAAAAGTAAGATGGGCTGTGCATGTAGCTAAGAAGTTTAACAGTACAATTCACGTAATTTACGAAAATACAACCAACGAAGAATTTAGAAATAGAATTCATGCGGTGATTAATCAAACCCAAGATATCCTTGATACCAATGGGGCCAAATATATTTTACGTGGTTTAGAAGAAGATAAATATCCAGATAGCTTTGCTGAAGATACTTTGGCCTATGCCAACGAAATTGATGCTGATTTGATCATGATCATGAGCCAACAAGAAAAAGGATTCAATGAATTCTTATTAGGTAGCTATGCTCAACAAATCGTAAATAACGGTGGTAGAATTCCAATCATGTGTATCAATAGCAACGATGCAGGTATCATTTTGGATGGCGTTTTCGGTTAATTGATTTTACTGAAATGTTCACAGGCATCATAGAAACCTTGGCAACCATCGAAAATATTACAGATGAAGGAACAAATAAACATTTTGTTCTTTCATCTAATTTAACCCATGAACTTAAGGTAGACCAAAGTTTAGCCCATAATGGTGTGTGCTTAACTGTGGTTAATATCAATGGCAACCAGTATACGGTTACAGCCATTAAAGAAACACTGGAACGCACTTCCATGAAACATTGGAAAGTGGGACAGCTTGTAAATTTGGAAAGGTGTATGCCTGCCAATGGTCGTTTTGATGGTCATGTGGTGCAAGGTCACGTGGACACCACCGCCATTTGCAAAAGTATTGTTGACGAAAACGGCAGTTGGAAATATTGGTTTACCTATACCACCAATGACATGACTGTTGAAAAAGGCTCAATTACAGTGAATGGCACCAGCCTTACGGTTGTAGATAGTTTACTCAATGAGTTTTCTGTCGCAATCATTCCTTACACTTATGAAAACACAGTTTTTAATACGTTGAAAGTAGGAGATGAGGTGAACATAGAATTTGACATCATTGGAAAATATGTCGCCCGTTTGCTCAATCACCAATTATAGTAAGCCAGCTTTTTTTTCTTGCTCATATCCAATGTCTTTTTTCCATGGGCCTTCCTTAGCAGCTGTAGTAGCTAAAACATCACATATTTCATTCTCCTCAATGCCTGCATGTCCTTTTACCCAATGCATGCTTATTTTATGTTGATCATAAAGCGGTAAAAAACGTTTCCATAAGTCTATGTTCTTTTTATCCTTCCAACCTTTCTTTTGCCAACCCCAAACCCATTTTTTATCAATCGAATCGCAAACATATTTGCTATCTGTATAGATATGGACATTGAGTTGTTGTTTATTAATGGTTTCTAAAGCTACTATTACGGCCATCAGTTCCATGCGATTATTTGTCGTCAACACAAAGCCTTCACTGATTTCTTTGCGGGCAGCACCCCATTTCAAGACAATGCCATAGCCCCCTTTTCCAGGATTGCCTAAAGAAGCACCATCTGTGTAAATGATTAGTTTTTTTTCTGTATTCATATGATTTCTGCCACTACAAATGTACTTCCACCTACAAATATTAAATCCATTTCATTGGCCATAGCTTTTGCAGCATTAAAAGCCATTTCTACAGAAGAATAGGTATCGCCAATAAGTCCGATAGCGTTACATTCCGCTTTTAATATCGTTGGATCTAGTCCACGGGGTAAATTTGGTTTACAAAAATAATACCAGGCATTTTTAGGCATTAAGTCTAATATTCTGCTCCTATCTTTATCTGCAACCATTCCAAATACTATGTGCAATTGTTTGTATTTTTCTTGCTTCAATTGTTCAAAAACATAGCGCAAGCCATCTTCATTATGACCAGTATCGGCAATTATTTTTGGGCTGCTTTGTAATATTTCCCATCGGCCGCTAAAACCAGTTAATTGTTTCACCTGTCGCAAAGCCTTTGCAGCAATAAATGAATCGATTCTAACACCGCTTTTTTGTAAAACCTCGACAGCTTGGAGTACCGTTAAAATATTCTTTTGTTGATAGATGCCAATTAAATCTGTTTCAATTTCAGTATTGTAATAATTTGGATTTTGATCAGCAAAATAAAGCAATGCGTTTTGTTCTTTTGCTTTTTCACTAAACAAAAGTGTCGTTTCAGATTGGGTTTCACCAATTACCACGGGTACATTAGCTTTAATTATACCTGCTTTTTCAAAAGCAATTTGTGGTAAAGTATCGCCTAATAAATCCATGTGGTCGTAACCTATATTTGTTATAATCGAAAGTATAGGATGGATAATATTGGTGCTATCTAAGCGTCCACCCAAACCTGTTTCAATAATCGCATAGTCGACTTCTTGTTGAGCAAAATAATCGAAACACATGGCCACTGTTATTTCGAAAAACGAAGGTTGAATACTTTCAATGTAAGGGGAAATTTTTTCAGTAAAGGCAATGACAAAAGATTCAGACACCATTTCTCCATTGACGCGAATACGCTCTCTGAAATCTTTTAAATGGGGTGAAGTATATAAGCCTGTTTTATACCCTTGCAATTGTAAAATAGCCGACAGCATATTGCTAGTGCTGCCTTTGCCATTGGTACCTGCAATGTGTATACTTTTAAATTTCAAATGCGGATTGCCAATGGCTTCACACAATAAAATTGTATTCTTTAAATCGGGCTTAAGCGCTGCCTTACCATCGCGGGTAAAATAGGGGAGTTTGGTAAATAAAAAGTTGAGAGTTTCCTTATAGGTCATTATTTAAAAGCAAATAACCGATTAAATTAATTCAACGTAAATTTAATGGTAATGGTGCCGTCAGCACTCGATACATCAGAAGGTGCAAAACGTGAGTTCTTCACAAATTTCATTGCCAAATCTTGAAGGCAACGAGAAGGTGATTTGGTACTTGGATTGATACCTGTTGGAATGATTGAACCATCGGCTTTCACAATTACATCGACAATCACAGTTCCTTTTTC
Source organism: uncultured Bacteroidota bacterium (assembly GCA_903953615.1). Classification (GTDB taxonomy): domain Bacteria; phylum Bacteroidota; class Bacteroidia; order NS11-12g; family UBA955; genus JABMMZ01. The sequence continues at coordinate 7,812 of CAJBKH010000010.1, read as the reverse complement.
ACCGCAGTTTTCTGTATTATTTGCAAGGTTTAATTTGCGATTACCAAAGGTATGGTTAACACTTTTACTTGGACCATTGCCAATTCCTGAACTTGGACCACTTCCAGAACCAGGTCCAGTACCTCTACCATTGGGGTCGCCACCAGGTATGCCATTTTGTGCACCTTGAGCGCCAGGGTTATTGCCACTGCCACTGTTAGAAGGACGGTTCTTATTATTTTGAGCACTTTCGCGCATCTTTTTTAACATATCGTCTTCAACTGGTGGTGTTGGCGTTTTTACATCATTTTTAACTTCCTTAGGCGTTTTAGGCACGGCTACTGCATCAGGATCAATGGTTTGCTCCTGTGCTTGTTCCCTTGGTTGAAAAGTAGGTTCAACAGGTGGTTGATAGGCTTCAACAGGCACCGATTCAGGTCCGCCAGCATCTGGTTGCCCTAAACTTACTGCAACGCCTCCGCCTTCTTCTTCTGGTTTTGGTGGCTCGATTGTAAATTGCATTAAGAAAAGAAAGAGGACGATTAATCCTGTAACAACAGTAGTACTTACGCCAGAAATGCGTTTGTTTTTTACTTCAATCTCTTCGGTTAATTGGTTCATAGGTAGGTTATTTACTTGGTTCTTTATCTAAAGCTAAAACCACTTTTGCACCTTTTTTATTCGCAATACTTACCAATTCCATTACCTTCTCATACATAACAGATTTATCGGCATGAATACTAACGGGTGCAGTTAGGTTATTCTTTAATACCGATTCAAGTTCAAAAGGTAAACTTTCTATTGTTACTTTATTATTGTTCACCGCATATTCACCTTGGGCATTCAAAGAAATAATGATAGGCTCTACTGCTAAGTGATCAGATTGAACCCCTTTTGGTAAAACAATCTTTAATATTGGTTCAGGAGAAACAGTAGAAGTCAAGATAAAAAATATCAATAACATGAAAATAATATCGGTCATGGCAGATAAACTGAACTCCGAAGTAACTCTATTTCTTTTTCTGATAGCCATACTGTTTTAAATTAAGCTGGTTGTTGTAAGATATCAATAAACTCTAATTTGTAAGCTTCCATTTTATTGGCAACTCTATCAATTTTTAACATTAGATAATGGTAGCTAGCAAAAGCGAAAATACCCAATAATAAACCAGCGGCACTCGATACCATCTTTACATATAAACCACCAGAAATAATGTCAATTTGAATACTGTTTGCTAATGATATTTTATAGAACATTTGAATAACCCCGAATATGGTTCCTAAGAAACCAAACATTGGCGCTAAACCAGCAATGGTTGCAAGAAAGCCTACATTTTTTTCAATTTTATAAATTTCCATTCTGCCGACATTTTCAATTGAAGAATCAATGTCTTGAATCGGTTTACCAATGCGGGACAAACCTTTTTCTATCATGCGTGCAATCGGTGTATTCGTTCTTTGGCACAATGTTTTAGCACCAAGAATATTGTCATTTAAAACCATGTCTTTAATGTTCGACATAAAAGCCGCATCAATTTTAGCTGCGTTTCTGATGGTTAAATATCTTTCGATTGCAAGGTATAATGAGAATACGAACATTAAACCAATTGGAATCATTACCACACCACCTTTAACGGCAAGTGACCATAAGTTATCAGGAATTTGTGCAGTGGCTGCAGCCGACTGTGCTGCATTCGCTGAATCAACAGCGTTTGGAATTTGTAAGAGGATTGATAAAAGCATGTTTATTTTATAACGTAGTAATTTGTTGTTTTATTTTAAGGGTTTACTTTTTTAATTTTCGCGTGGCACTTTAACTTCATAAAGGCCTTCTGTATTTTTTTCAATTGTTCCACTGATGCCTTTTTTAGCTAAATCTTTAACATGGTTCAAAGCATTCACTTCAAGTTTGTAGCGACCAATCACATTTGTCAAAGTGTTAACTTGGATTGGTTCAGTTTCAATTACTGTTGTTTCAGTTATTGGCGTTGTTGGAATTTCTTGAGGTGCAATGTTTTCAGTAGGCGCAGTTTCAATGACTGTTGAAGCAGTTGGAGCCTCTACTTCAGGTGCACTTGTTTCAGGAATTGTAACTTCAGTTGACGTTGTAAATGTATCTTGCTGTGCAGGTGTTGTCTCAGCTTCAACTGTATTTGAAACAGTTGGCATCGGCATTACAGAAGCATGGTTACTATTTTTATTTTGAAGACTTTCAATACTTAAATAACCAATGTGTGCAACAATTGCAATAGATGCTGCTGCTAGCCATGCCTTCCAATTGGTGCGTTGAATGGTGAAAGTTTCGATTGGTTTATTGTCTGCTAATGGCTTTAATTCTATTGCAGGTGTTTCAGCTTCTATAATTTGATTGTTAATTACAGATGCTTTTACTGGGCGCAAGCCATAGGTTTGTAAAGAAAGATTAAGATGGCTATCTGCTGCAAACCATTTGTTACCTTCGGCACCTTTAGTAAAGGTACCAATTTTTAATAGCCCTAAACTGCCTTCGCTATCCAATTGATTGGCCAATTTTTTAACCCAAGTTTCAACTTCAGCAGTTGCGGCATCATAGGGTATGCTTTTAAGTCTTGCAATGGCATTAATCAATAGTCCATCATTTTCAATTAAATGTTGGTTAAAAAAAATAGATTTACTGTAAGGCTTAATAATTTCTTTAGCAGTGTTATAATTACATGGACTCTCTCTCACGATAAATCCACCAAAATTAGGAAGTATCACACAATCATGCTCCAAAAGTAATTGGTATAGGATATTTTCAACAGACATTCTTTTTCAAATAAGGCTCAAAAATAATAATTTTGAAGGGCTATAAAAATTCTTTTTTCTAAAATGCATGAATAAAATTCAATATGCGTTGAAAGGTGTATAGAAAAACATTCAGATTGGGGTATTTAATCGGAATAATTTTTATCTATTTGCGATTTTAGAGTACGTTTGCACTTTATTTCAAAATTTTGACAATACAAAAAGACAGAAAAGTGATTGCAGACAGATTAAGTTTAATCTCAGAATCTGAAACAATTGCCATGGCAAAGCTTGGTAGACAATTAAAAGCAGAAGGGAAAGATGTAATAAGTTTGAGTTTTGGTGAGCCAGATTTTTTTACACCCCAACATATCAAAGAAGCAGCGATAGAAGCCATCCATAATAATTATACTTTTTACACGCCTGTTGCAGGCATACCAGAACTAAGAGAAGCGATAAAAGTAAAATTTAAGCGCGATAATGATTTAGATTACAACATCGATCAAATTGTCGTAAGCACTGGTGCGAAAAATTCAATTATGAATGCTGTGCTCACTTTGGTAAATGAAGGCGATGAAGTCATCATTCCTCAGCCTTTCTGGGTAAGCTATGCTGATATGGTGCATTTAGCAGAAGGTAAAACAGTATACCTGCCCACCGATGTTGAAAACGATTACAAAATAACCCCTGCACAATTGGAAGCTGCGATTACTGATAAAACAAAATTGTTTATGTTCAGTAGTCCTAATAACCCAAGTGGCAGTGTGTACACACATGATGAATTAAAGGCACTAGCAGATGTATTCGAAAAATACCCACATGTCTATATCATAAGTGATGAAATTTATGAGCATATCAATTTTGTAGGTAAACATACAAGCATTGCAACATTTGGTACCTTATACGACAGAACAGTAACTGTTAATGGTGTTTCAAAAGCATTCTCTATGACTGGTTGGAGGATTGGTTACATTGGTGCTTCAAAGGAAATTGCTTATGCATGCGAAAAATTACAAAGTCAATTTACCAGTGGTACGAACTCAATAGCACAAAGAGCTGCAATTGCTGCATTATTAGGTGATTTGAAACCAACCCACGACATGGTGGATGCGTTCTTAAAACGAAGAAATGTTTGCCTAAACATTTTAAAAGATATTACAGGTTTAAAACTCAATAATCCAGATGGCGCATTTTATCTATTTCCAGATGTGAGTAGTTATTACGGTAAAAATACGAAAGAAGGTTTAACCATTAAGAACTCCCAAGATTTATGCATGTATTTATTAAATGATGTCTATGTGGTAACTGTTGCTGGTAGTGCCTTCGGAAACGATAATTGTATACGGTTTTCTTACGCAACAAGCGAAGAAAATTTAACCATTGCAATGAATAGAATTAAAGAAGCCTTGGCAAAATTAAGTTAAATAAAAGCCTATGACAATGCAACAATTAATTGAATCCTTTAGCGGTAAAAAAGTGCTAATAGTTGGTGATGTGATGGTTGATGCCTACATCATCGGCAAAGTAGAACGCATTTCGCCCGAAGCGCCGGTGCCTGTTGTTAATATTGAGAAAAAGGAAAGTAGACTAGGCGGTGCGGCTAATGTAGCACTTAATATAGCAGCATTAAATGCCATACCAATTTTATGTTCGGTAATTGGAAACGATACAGAGGGAGAAGAATTGCTTACTATTCTTAAAGCACAAAAGCTTTCAACAGAAGGTATATTCAAATCGAACGAACGTAAAACAACCACCAAAACAAGAGTACTTGGCAATAAACATCAGTTGCTCAGAATTGATAACGAAATAACGAGCGATTTGAACAGTGCCGACGAATTGGCCATCATTGCCTTGTACAAAAAAGTACTTTCCGATTGTGATGTGGTCATTTTAGAAGATTACAATAAAGGCGTTTTAACGGCAATTAATATTCCGCTATTTATTTCTTTGGCCAAAGAAGCCGGTAAGCCAATTACAGTAGATCCTAAGCATAATAACTTTTTAGCGTATAAAAACGTTACATTGTTTAAGCCTAATTTAAAGGAAATCAAAGAGGGACTTAACAGCGAGAAAAATTTAAAAGACAGAGTGAATTTAAAAGAAGCCGTTAACGATTTACACGCTTTATTAAATAATACTTACACCATGGTAACCTTAAGCGAGGATGGTGTTTTAGTAACAGATCATCAAGATTACAATTTCATTCCCGCACATATTCGCAATATTGCAGATGTAAGTGGTGCTGGCGATTCAGTTATAAGTGTTGCTTCATTGTGTATTGCAAGTGGAGCAGATATGTCTGTATGTGCACAATTGGCCAACCTAGCGGGTGGTTTAGTATGTGAAGAAAATGGGGTAGTGCCAATCAATATTAATAAATTAATTATTGAGGCCAATGCCATTCAAAATTCAAACCAATAATTTATAATTATTTTATAACGTTATAACTCTTAGCATAGTATAAGGTTCCATTGCGCTCTTTACGTGCTATTAAACCTATATTCTTAGCAAAAAATACTTCTCTGTAGATTGCATTATTGTATAGCTTTACACGCACCACATCATTAAACACTTTGCCATTGATTGTATAGGTTTGATATGTAAAAACAGTGTCACCAGAATTGTTAATGGTAGAAAAAGAGCCATCCAAATTAAAAATGATAGGTCCAACAAAATTAGAATCGTTGCGATTTGTCACAACTGCAATTCTATCTCTAAATTGTGTGCCGCCAGATTCTGCGCGAATGGTGATTTTAGGCTTGCCAGGAGAATTAAGGTCGTAACTTAAAATTTCACTGTTCTCTATATCCGGATTACTTTGACTATTATTATAATTAGAGGCAGTATACACATATACCAAGTTTGTATCACCAGGCTGAGTGAATGTATACTTCGATCCATTCTTAATATCTAAGAAGGCTTTTGTATTCGGATCAAGCGAATGTTTTTGTTGATCTTGGGGCTCACAAGAATAGAATACCACACTAAGAAAAAATAAAACAGATAAATACTTGATTGCTTTCATATAAAAGTGCAAATTTGAGGAATTTTAAGCAATCCATCAAATATTAAGCCAAATGGGCGAAAGTATGAAAGAGCAAATACAACAGCTAGCACAGCAATTTAAGTCCGAAATTATCGCTATACGCGAGCAAATACACGCTAACCCCGAACTGTCCTTTGAAGAGTATAATACCTCACTTTTGGTAGAAAACTATTTAAAAGACTTAGGGTTAAATCCTCAAAGAATTGCCAATACGGGTGTTTGGGCCATGATAAATGGAAATGGAAAGAGTGCTAAAACCATCGCTTTAAGAGCTGATTTAGATGCTTTACCAATTACCGAAAAAGGAAACCATGCCTACATTTCTAAAAATGAAGGCATCATGCACGCCTGCGGTCATGATGTACATGCCGCTTGTTTACTGGGCGCAGCCAAAATTTTAGTAAGCATTAAGGATCAAATCGAAGGCAATATTAAATTGGTATTCCAACCTGGTGAAGAAAAATTACCTGGTGGCGCGAGTCTACTGATCAAAGAAGGCATACTCGACAATCCAAAAGTAGATGCCATCATTGGGCAACATGTTATGCCTTTTATCAATACAGGGAATGTGGGATTTAGAAAAGGACTTTACATGGCAAGCACCGATGAGTTGTATATCACCATTCATGGTAAAGGCGGACATGGTGCTATGCCGCATCTAGGCATCGATCCAGTAGCAGTTACTGCGCAAGTAATAGTGGCTTTACAACAATTGGTGAGCAGAAAAGCAACACCCATCATTCCAACAGTTTTATCATTTGGTAAAATCAATTCCGATGGTGGTGCTACCAATGTTATTCCGAACAGTGTAAAAATAGAAGGTACATTAAGAACCTTAGATGAAGCATGGCGAGCAAAAGCACATCAACATATCAAGGAAATTTGCGAACACACGGCTGCCGCTTATGGCGCAACTGCTGAGGTAAGAATTGAAAAAGGCTACCCATATTTGAAAAATGATGTGCCATTAACAAGCACTGCTATAGAGGCTGCCAATAATTATATGGGAACGCGCCATGTTGAAGAGTTAGACATTTGGATGGCTGCCGAAGATTTTGCATACTACAGTCAAGAAGTGCCGGCTTGCTTTTATAGATTAGGCACACGCAACGAAGCCAAGGGTATTACCAGTCCAGTGCATACCAATACTTTCGATATCGATGCCGATGCCATTGAAACAGGCATTGGTTTAATGGCTTATTTAGCATGGACTACAGCCAAAGCATAAGTTATTAATGACAACAAAAAAAAGAGCTGTTAAATTTAGCAGCTCTTTTTATATATCCTATTTAAATGGATTAGTTCTGAGGGAAATCTGCACCTCTGCTTACTTCTTCCCAATTGTCGTAATCCTTCTTAAGGGTTTCTAATTTTAATTTAGCCCCATTTACAGCCCCATTGCCTAATAATAAACGCAAAGGTGGTTCATTCGATTCAACTGCTTTGATGATGGCAGCAGCAGCTCTTACAGGATCGCCAGCCTGACGGCCACTATTACCTCTGATATTGCTTTTATTCTGACCAGCTGTTTCTGCATAATCAGCGATAATATGGTGGCTATTGGCGGCCGAGCGCCCAGCCCAATCTGTTCTGAATCCACTTGGTGCAATAATCGTTACCTTAATGCCTAAATGCGCTACTTCTTTGGCCAATGATTCTGATAACCCATCGACCGCAAATTTAGTAGCATTGTAAAATCCTACAGCAGGAAAGCCAACCAAGCCACCAATCGAAGCCACATTTAAAATATGACCGCTTCTTTGTTGACGCATAATAGGCAATACCTCTTGTATCATTTTGGTTAAGCCCCAAAAATTAATCTCAAACATTTGTCTTACCATGGCTTCTTCACTTTCTTCAATCGCACCAAAATAACCTATGCCAGCATTGTTTACCAAGACATCGATTCTTCCAAAACGCGCCATGGTTTGTTGCACAGCATCGGTAATTTCATCGGGTTTAGTGACATCGAGTGACAAGGTCAAAGATTGACTTGCATAGTCTTTTGTAATATCTAC
>CAJBKH010000009.1 GCA_903953615.1 uncultured Bacteroidota bacterium | reverse complement strand
GTTTTTAAATATGCTGCTTGGCAGCGTGACCCTACCAACCCCAATTCAAGTGTTTCAATAACTATTAACACCATTAAACAAGCGGTTACTAGAATCACCCAAGATATTCAGCAAAAGGCCAAGCAGGATTACCAAGCGCTATCTGCTGGTGATAAAGTTTATTATCAAACTCTTGCAGATAAATTGAAAACGCCTGGATTACTTACGGAATTAGACCCCAATGCGCGAGCACTTCAAGTTTATACAAATGCTCAAGTAGTTAGGAATTTTCCTATTTCAGTTTCGGCCATTCCCCCCATTAGTTCAACACCACCACCACCACCACCCGTTTATTTATTTAAACAAATCCCTGCTATTGCACCCGTGCCACCCGCTTTTGAAGCAAATTTTGATCCATCGACTTTAAATAATTGCTATTCATCTACTCCGCCTTTGGCTTTAACTGCTTTATCAATGGCTCAACAATTATTAACAGCTAATACCATCAGGCGAAATATTCCAGGCGCAGCTAGTACTAACAATCGAGATTCAAGTGCTTGCCTTTTAGTTGCTCTTGAATCGCACCCCAAAGGGCTGAAAGTTGAAGATCTTGGTTCTGGTTCTATTGCAACAGATACCACAGGCGTTCGAATCATTAAGCCAGGCGGCGTGGTTATCTATCATAAAATTCACTACGTAGATACCAACGATTACAAGGCGGACAAATCATTCAAAGTTGGTTCCCTGCGCGTAGATATTGCTTACGATACTGAATAGCAAGTTAAATTCTGAGATATTACAATGCTACAAGGTGCCCGAAAAAGAACTGCGATGACTTTGGTGGAATTGATGGTCGTTATGGCCATCATTGTACTCTTTACTGCTATCACTGCAGCCTTTTACCCCGCCAATCAAGCAGATCGAGAACTTTCCCGATTTTCAAGTACTGTGCAATCCGCTTTGCTTTCTGCTAGAAACCGTGCCAAAGCCGAACGCCTTCCCACCGGTATAAGGTTTTATGATTCGGATTCAAATGGCAAGGTTGATAGCGTGGTGCTAATTCAAAAACCCGCTCCGCTGGATGCTTATGCTGTTGGTGGTGGAGGTAACCCACCGACTGCTGGTTCTTTGACCGTGACCATGTTAGGTAATGATGCCAATATTGCCTTTTCAAATTCTTATCCAGTTCAAGGTAATATAAAAACAAACGATTTTATTGTCTTGGATTCTGGCGATGTTGCAAAAGTTGATTTAGTTAATCCTAATTCTGTTGTAAGCTTATCTGGTTCTTATAGCTCAGGTTTTTCATCTGCTTTAACCGCCTTACCCACTAAGTTTAAAGTTTACCGTGGCGCGGTTGAACTTTCTGGCGATACCCCTTTTGAACTTTCGAACATTATCGACATTTTTTATATTGGCTCAGCAGGATCATTAACAAGTCCACCTATTTTACTGTCAGTTTCTGGAGCATTTGACATCATTTTTAACCCCGATGGAAGTCTTAATAATTCCTCTTCCGAAGTTTACTTGCATTTGCACAATTTTGAAGCTGTCGCAGGTGACTATAGTCGCGATGCGATTCTTGCAGTCAGAAAAATGTCTGGCTCTATCGGTGTTTATGAATTAGGTCCGGTTGATTTAGTAACGCCTGCAAATCATAACCCCTATGTGTTTGCCAAGGATCCCCGTAACAAGGGAATTTAAAGGAACTTTTGTGAACCGAAAAGGTATTACACTCTTGGAAGTCTTAATGGCAATCTTCATTATGGGGATTGGCATGGTTAGCGTGTTTGCCATTTTTCCAGTAGCTGCGCTGATGATGGGCCAAGCCATCGAAAAATATCAAATTAATGAAGTGGTTAATAATACGCAAAGTAACTTCGATCCAGATGTCTTAGAGTTCATTAAGAATAAGCCCGATTTAATTTGTAATTCAAGTGGTGTACAAATAAGCACAATAAGTGGTTCTTTTTTAAGCAGTACAATCAGCAGTCCGTTGCCACAATATTTGTTTTTGGATCAAGCTGCAGCAATTAATGGTCGATCGTCTTTAGCTAATGTTATGGTTGCCTGTGTTAAAGGCGCTTCTTCGCCATTGCTACCACTCGAAATTAATGAGCGGTATTTTACTTCTAATTTTGACATTGAACTGGATGAATCAGGTAGGGCAGTAACACCTGTTTCATCTGTTGGAAGATATTCGGTTTCTTTTTTATTAGAAAAGAAACCCCCATTGGATAACCCTTTGCCATCCCGTAGATACATGCTCGTTTTTAAAGGTCGTAGCCAAACTTTTGCAGATTTTCTAGGGGTTTCAAAAAGTCTCCCCTATATTTTTACAATAAATGGTGATCAATCT
>CAJBKH010000008.1 GCA_903953615.1 uncultured Bacteroidota bacterium | reverse complement strand
GTAAAAATGCAGGTGTTAAACAAATCAACCATGCCTCGAATGCAGGTGGTAAATACAGCGGAGGAACTTATATCGACAGCACAGGTAAATTCAATCCTAACACTGCGGGTGTAAGTACGAAAAAAGTGTATTATGCATTCAAGGATAGCAGAGGTTGTTCAAATACCGATTCAATTTCAATTCGCGTGGATAGTGTCCCTAGTGCTAAGATCCAAGCAGCTGGTCCATTCTGCAAAAATGCAGGCGTTAAACAAATCGTGCATGCTTCGAACGCTGGTGGTAAATACAGCGGTGGCACTTACATCGATACCTTAGGAAAATTCAATCCAAATACAGCAGGTGTTGGTTTCAAAAAAGTATATTACACATTTAAAGATTCTCGAGGCTGTTCAAATACAGATTCTATTTCTGTTAGAGTTGATAGTATTCCTAGTGCAAAGATCCTGGCTGCTGGTCCGTTCTGTAAAAATGGAGGCATTAAACAAATCATTCATGCATCAAATTCGGGAGGTAAATACAGTGGTGGAACCTACATTGATAGCACAGGTAAGTTTAATCCGAACACAGCAGGCGTGAGTACTAAAAAAGTTTACTACACATTTAAAGATTCAAGAGGTTGTGTGAATACGGATTCAATAGCAATTCGCGTTGACAGCATACCAAGCGCAAAAATTCAAGTGGCAGGTCCATTCTGTAAAAATGCAGGCATCAAACAAATCAACCATGCTTCGAATGCAGGTGGAAAATACAGTGGTGGTGCTTACATTGATACCTTAGGGAAATTCAATCCGAACATTGCAGGTGTTAGTACTAAAAAAGTGTACTATACTTTTAAAGATTCTAGAGGTTGTGTGAATGCCGATTCAATAACGATTCGCGTGGACAGTATTCCAAATGCTGCGATTGTGGCTGCTGGTCCTTTTTGCGAAAATGCTGCGGTGCAACAATTAAAACCGAAAGTTAATTTCGGTGGTTATTTCACGCCTCGCGTTGGTCTTGATTCCTTCGGTAATTTGCAACCACTCTTGATCAAAGCAGGTACTCATAAAATTTATTATAACTTTAAAGATGGCAATGGTTGTAGCAATAAAGATAGCATCGTAATTATCATTGATAAAATTCCAGATGCAAGTATTGTTCAAGCTGGTCCATTCTGTTCGGCAGATGCTTTGCAGACTTTAAAATCTACAGTTACTGGTGGTGTGTTTAGTGGCGGTGTGTATGTTGACAATGCTGGTCAATTTGCCCCATTGAAAGCAGCCATAGGGTTCAATAAGGTGAAATACCAATTGAGCAATAGTAGCAATTGTATAGCTGTCGATTCAATCAATGTTGAGGTGGTGCTATCGCCAAACAATACCATTGTGTATAATCCAGATAAAGGCTGCGAACCTTTGTTAGTTAAATTTGAAACCCAAGCGGCTTTTAAAATTACCTGGGCCCTCAATAATAAAACTAGTAACAAACAAAAGGACAGTGCCTTGTTAACTGCGAATACGTATGTGTTGCAATTGGATGTAGAAAATGCCCGTGGATGTAAGCAACAATTAAAAGAAAACATCGAAGTGTTTCCATTGCCAACTGCTAATTTTAACTACAATCCAACAAGCGTTTATTTGAACAATCCGCAAGTATTTTTCAAAGACAACAGTGTGGGCAATGTGGTAGGTTGGAAATGGTATTTTGGTGATAAAGATTCATCGAAATTTCAAGACCCTGACCACAGTTATCAAACGGCTGGTAATTTTAAAGTTGAATTGTACATCGTTGATAAGAATGGCTGTATCGATAGCACTTCGCGCACTGTCAAAGTATTAGATGATTTCGTTTGCTTTATTCCAGATGTGATTACGCCGAATGGCGATGGTCATAATGATGTGTTCAATGTAGTAGGCATGGGCATTAAAACCATTGCTTGTCAGATTTACAACCGTTGGGGTGAGCAGTTATACGAAACCAATCAATTTGTTGCATGGGATGGCACTTATCAAAATGAATTTGTACAAGATGGTGTCTATGTGTATTTGATGCAGATCAAAGACAACAAAGGCGCAATGCACTATCTGAAAGGTGAAATTACCGTCTTGCGATAATTGCTTAATCTTCGAACGCTAAATTTTTATACAAACTGCGATTGAAAAATCGGTTGAGCAACCAGATGGCCGCAATGCTAAGCCCGAAGATAAAGGCAAACCAAATGCCTTCTATGCCCCAGTCTAAAGTGAAGCAAAGAAAATAAGCGCCTGGCACCATAATGATCCAATAGGAGACGAAGGCTATAATGCCCGTTACCTTGGTGTCTTTGATGCCGCGCAATACCCCTGCTGATACTGCTTGTATGCCATCGCTCAATTGAAACAAAGCTGCTAAAAACAATAGCTGTTTGGACATGGCAATTACCGAGGCATCTTCTGTATATAATTTTGGTAATTCACCACTGAAAATAAAAAATACCAAGGCGAAAACACCTTCTACTGCTAGTGATAAAAGGATGGCTGCAAAGCCCGCTTTGCGCACGCCTATTTTATCTTTTGCGCCATAAAAATTACCCACTAAAATATTGCCACCCGTAGAAATACCTGTTATAAACATGTAGGTGAGTGAAGCCAATTGAATGGCAATTTGATGGGCCGCTAAATGAATCTCACTGATCCAACCGCACATGATTAAGGCAAAGGTAAAGGCACCCATCTCAAAGAAAAAAGTAAAGCCAATGGGCAAACCTGTTTTAATAATTTGTAAATCGTAGCGGATGTTTTCGATGACACGTGTTTTTAGTTCTTTAACATATGGGTGGTGCCATGCCATGTATAACATTAAACCCGCCATTGCAAAACGCGAAATGTTCGTAGCCCAAGCCGAGCCTACCAAGCCCATAGCAGGACAGCCCCAATGACCAAACACCATTACCCAATTTAACAACACATTCAAGGCCACGCCAAAAAAAGTAACGCCCATAGAGATCTGGGTTTTGCTTAAACCATCTAACATTTGCTTGCCCGAATTGTAATACATTAAGGCTGGTATCGAAAAATTAACAATCCATAAATACTCGGCACCTTGGGCAGTTACTGCGGGGGTCTGACCTAAAATATCGAAGTTATAGTAAAGAATTAAATTAACTAAAAATAAGGCAATGCTTAGCCAAATATTAATGCGCAAAGAGGAAATAAAAATGGGAATGCTCTGCTGTGGTTTGCCTTCTCCATCGGCAATGGCTGTAAATGTACTAACTGCATAAAGCGCTCCCACACCAATCAACATAAATAAAAAGAAAATAGCGTTGCCAACACTGGCCGCACCCATGGCATCGTTGCTCACACGGCCCAACATAATGGTATCCGTAAAGCCCATTAACACCAAGCCCAGCTGTCCAATGGTAATTGGGTAAGCCAATTTTGCCGTCTGGATAAATAAGTTTTTATAGGTTTTTATTTTAGTAAACAAGGCTGCAAAAATAGATGAACTTTGGTCGAAGTAGAAATTTGTTTGTTCTTAAATAGACAATCAAAGGAAAAAAAATGTTTAATGAGGGGATTATTTAAAAATTTATATATTTGCACCAATCAAATGAATATGACACAGAAAAAATCAAGAACTGGCTACTGGATG
>CAJBKH010000007.1 GCA_903953615.1 uncultured Bacteroidota bacterium | reverse complement strand
TTGCAATTGCTGTCATTAGTAAATTTTTCTTCTTCATTTTTTGTTTTTTTTAATTGTGTAACCATTGGGCAATTTTGGTTCAAGCTTGCCCTTAACTTACTTATAGACGCTATTAAATATCGCCTATCCGCCCAATACAGGAAGGCTTTGCGCTATTTTGTTAGCTATTCTAAACAACAAACTTACATAATAAATTTTCAATTGGTTTAAAAATAATCCACTAATAATAAACCTTGTAAAAATACAAAACAAAATTCTCTCACAAACAAAAAAAACATACCATGCGGTATGTTTTTTTTAGAATATTGTATAGTAGAAAGAGAACATTGACCTTCTTTAACCAAAGGGCAAATACTGAAAATGCAGTATCAAAGTTTACTTATGCCGTTGCCGAAGCATCGCGCATAGATTTCACCTTGTTGTGGTCGGCTGCTAACCAAGCATGTTGTGCTTTGATCATGGTTTGTTGTGCTGCACTTAAATTTTCCGACGCATTGTTCAAAGCCTTTTCGTAAGTCTCTTCGGCCATGTCTTCACCATATTCGCATGAGTTGAGAATTGCTTTGCGGTCTTTGCCTGTAAGCGCTGCTTTAACATCCATCCAAACACGAAAAAATTTACCTGACACCAATGTACCTTCGGCAGGTGTGCCATCTAACTTGTTAACCTCATTCGTCAATTCAGTTTTACATTTTTGACTGGTAGCAGAGAACTGTGCAAACAAGGTTTTTAAATCTTGCTCTTCCGTTTCTTTGGCTGCTGTTTCGTAACCTTCGATTCTATCGTTGTTGATAGTGATGAGTGTGTTTAACACTTCAATTGTTTTTTCGTTTTCCATTTTACTTGATTATTAATTTTTGTTTGAAATTTATTTGTGAATTTGTTTTTGATTAAAGCTTTATAGCACCTTCTTTGCCGCTGATTAAATTTGTTCCTGTAACAACCGAGGCTATTATTTTTAATAGGTTAATCATTTTGTTACCATCCGTGTCCCAATAATAGGCTGCGCTTGGTTTTACTTTTATAACAGAAATGTTTGGGTCGTCTTTCCCTTCCTTAAACCAAATTTTTGCTGCAGGTGTCCATAGTTCTTCGATGCTTGTTTTGTCTAACATTATTGTTGCCTCACCATTCACAACCAGGTAGCTATTGATGCCTGGATGCGAAAAATAAAGTTGCACATTTTTGTCTGTTGCAATGGCTTTGTTTTTATCACTATTTTTTTCGCTAAAAAACCAAATATTCCCTTGGTCGCATACTTTTATTGCCGTCATAGGGCAGCATGTCGCACCATCGTCGGTTTTTAAGTTGGTGCAAAAAAGACCAATCTTAATAACATTAACCATGCTTTTTAGTTTGTCGATGGCTGCTTTGTTTGTCAAATTTTCAGTGTTGCTCATTTTGTTTATTTATTGCTAAGGTTTAATTTTTGTTATCTACCTTATGATCTGTGATTGCACGGTCGAGCTATGTATTAAAGCTGCTTAAAACAATGCCATCCTTAATCATTAAATCTTGTGTACACAAGTAGGCTGCAAAACTGCGTCAGTTTTTAGAGGTATGTTTTATATAATTCCTCAAATGATTTGTATGATTAACACATTTTGGAAAAGTGAAAGCATAAAAAAAACATACCGAATGGTATGTTTTTTCAAAAACAGTGTTATATTAAAAGTGTAATCTACCTTGTACTCTGCAAAGCCTGTCTCAAATCGAAGCGCTGTTGAGCGTAATCGATGAGTTGGGTAATCAAATCGGAATAGGCGACACCACTGGCTTCCCATAGCTTGGGATACATACTAATATTGGTAAAACCGGGCAAGGTATTCACTTCGTTTAAATAAAATTCAGTATCGCTCACATAAAAGAAATCGACTCTGCTTAATCCCTCTAACTGCAAACTGCGGTAGGCTTTCAATGCAGTTTGGGTGATGGTGGCTATGGTGCTTGCACTTAAATTTTCTGCTGGTATTACCACCTTGGTTTCGTTGTTCACGTATTTGTTTTCGTAAGTATAGAAACCACTGTTCACAATGATTTCGCCAACACCTGTCACCTTGGGTTGTAGGTTGCCCATCACAGCTGTTTCTACCTCGCGCCCTTTAATGCCTTTTTCTATGAGTAATTTAATGTCGAATTTAAATGCATTGGCAATGGCCGCTTCTAATTCTGCGCGGTTATCGGCTTTCTCAACACCTACCCCACTGCCCATGTTAGCGGGCTTTACAAACAAAGGATAGCCAAGGGTTTCGAGCTGTTCGAAGTTAATGGTATCGCCTTTGAAATACGTATACCATGGCGTAACGGCTATGCCATTCTGTTGTAAAATTTGTTTGGTTACATCTTTGTCCATGCCCACAGCACTGCCCAATACACCAGGACCAACATAAGGTTTGTTTAAATATTCAAGTACCCCTTGAATGATGCCATCTTCGCCATACACACCGTGCGTAATTGGAAAAAATACATCAATATCAATGGCTTTGTTTACATCCTTCGCATAGCGCAAAGGTTGTTTGTTAAAGGGCATTAATACCAAAGGTATATGCTCGGTATGGGCGCCTATTTCGAGGGTGGTTTCGAATAAACTTTTTTCAGGTAAGTAGTACCACTCCCCTTTTTTCGAAATGCCGATAACTTCAACTTTAAATAAATTGGCATCTATGGCATTGTAAATATTGCGTGCCGAAATAACCGATATTTCGTGCTCTGGCGATCTGCCCCCTGCGATAATAGCAACCGTTTTCATACCAACAAAAGTAGAAAATGATTTCGGTTACCCGCACCTTAAAGTTTACACAAAAGGGAATAATGCCTAGCGTAATTCCCCAATTTTAGACACAAGGTGGGTGCTAACGAACATCCTTTTTAAGAAGCCACAGATTCACAGATGATATTTTATGAGTAACATTTCACAAAGTAATGTGGCCTGACCGTATAATCCCTAAGGGATATTGGAGTAGTGCGTAAGTTTTAGGTTACAGATATTATGTCCCTACGTGACAAGGAAGGTTATCGTAATGTTTTTAGCATGGGTATTTAATCTGTGGTATTAATTGGTATTCACATTTAATCTGTGAATCTGTGGCCACAATGGCATACGATCCAATCTGTGGTATTGAACGGTATTGAATTAAAATCTGTGAATCTGTGGCCACAATGGCATTTGATTCTTTCTGTGGTATTATTGGTCTTCAATCATCATCTGTGAATCAGTGGCTAAGTTATTTGGCAGTGCTTAGATTTTAGGTTACAGATATTTTGTTCCTAAGGGACAAGGAAGGCCTTTGTTATGTTATTAGTATAATCCCTACGTGATATGAGAGCAGTCGGTAGGTTTCTTGTTACAGATATTATGTCCCTACGGGACAAGGGATGCAATCGCTAAATTTGAATCTGTGGTATTAATTGGTATTCACATTTAATCTGTGAATCTGTGGCCACAATGGCATACGATCCAATCTGTGGTATTGAACGGTATTGAATTAAAATCTGTGAATCTGTGGCGACAATTGTATTCGATTCAATCTCTGGTTTTAATTGGTTTTAAGATTTCATCTGTGTCAGTGGCGACCAATCCTAATTGAGTGACTAGAACATGCCCGCTAGCAATTCTTCTTTGGTGGTTTTGTTGATGTAGTCGCCCACTTCGATGGTTGAAAGGCGTGCTTCTAATTCGGCCATGCTATGTCGCGAGCCGAGTAATAAACCTTCTAACTCCTCAACTTCTTTTACATTGAAGAAGTCGCCATGGAACTTAATGTTCTCGATAATGCCTTTCTCTACATTCATGTAAATTTCAATGTTACCACCTTCGGTCTTTATCATTTTTTGAAAAGCATACTTAGGCGAATAACCAAAATTCCATTCCCATGTTTTGTATTTACTTTCTACCAAAGCCTCAATGGCTGCAATGTCTTCAGGGGTGTAAGTATAAAATTTCACATCCTCATATTTCTTGCTGATATAATCCACCACCTTCTCGTAAAATTCAATCACAGTCAATGGTTCTTTTAAGTGACTGCTAATGTTGGTAACACGGCTTCTAAAAGATTTCACTGCCTTGTCTTGGAACTTTAATGGGTTTACCTTTAAGGCTGCTGATAAGTCTGCAATCTCGCTAGCAAATAAAAGGGTGCCATGGTGTAAGGTCCGCTTTTTTTGGTGGTAAATATGTTCGGCATTGCCACTGAATTTCTGACCTTCGATTAACAAATCATTGCGACCGCTAAACTCGGCATTGATGCCCATTTCTTTTAACACTTCGATGATGGGCATGGTGAAAAATTTAAAATCAATCTTAATATCGGCCCCTTCTTTGGCATTGCTGATAAATGTAAAATTAATGTTTCCCAAATCGTGAAATACCGCACCACCACCCGATAAACGTCTTACCACATTTACCTTATTGGCTTCTACATGTTCAACATTTATTTCGGCTAAGGTATTTTGGTGTTTGCCTACGATGATGGCATTTTCGTTGCGCCAAAGGGTAAAAATATCATCATCAAATTGCTTTAATAAATACTCTTCAGCCGCCAAATTAAAATAGGGATTGGTGCTAGGATTTTTGATTATTAACATGGGGTTGCAAAACTACAAGAAAATTATGGATCAACAAGTCAGCGACAGATTCACAGATTATTTTTTTGGGTGACCAATTTCACAGAGTTGTTAGGACTAACTGCATAATCCCTACGGGATATTAGCGCACCGTGTAGGTTTGTGGTTACAGATATTTTGTCCCTACGGGACAAGGCAAGACCTTGCAAAATTTTAAGCATTAAAATTCAATCTGTGGTATTAATCGGTATTCACATTTAATCTGTGAATCTGTGGCGAATAGTAGAATCCCTAAGGGACAAGACACACAATCGCAAATTTCAATCTGTGGTATTGATTGGTTTCCATATTCAATCTGTGTATCTGTGACTAATTTATTTGGTAGTGCTTTACCTGAGCGTATAATCCCTATGGGATATTAGCGCATCGTGTAGGTTTGTGGTTACAGATGTTTTGTCCCTAAGGGACAAGGGAAACCATTGCTATGTTTTAAGCATGGGTATTTTATTTGTGCTAATGGTATAATCCCTACGGGATATGGTAACGCTAGGTGGGTTTCTTGTTACAGATATTTTGTCCCTAAGGGACAAGGAATGCAATCGCTAAATTTCAATCTGTGGAATTAATTGTTATTTATAAATAATCAGTGAATCTGTGGCATCATACCTTCAATGTGAATCTGTGGCGAATAACCGCAAGTCGTAGCGCTGAAATAATTAAAACAGATGATTTTAAGGGGTTTTTGGAGAAGTTTTGATTCTGAGGTTTTATAAAAACAAAAAAACCTTATTTTTGCGGCAACATGATGCATTTTGAATTATCTGAAGAACAATTAGCCGTACAGCAGGCTGCAAGAGATTTTGCTCAGACAGAATTATTGCCAGGCGTAATAGACAGAGACAAAAATCAGGAATTTCCAGCAGAGCAGATTAAAAAACTAGGTGAACTTGGTTTTTTAGGTATGATGGTAGATCCTAAATACGGTGGCAGTGGTATGGATACCATTAGCTATGTATTGGCAATGGAAGAATTAAGTAAAGTGGATGCTTCTGCTTCGGTAGTAGTATCGGTAAATAATTCATTGGTGTGCTGGGGACTTGAAAACTTCGCTAACGAAGAGCAAAAGCAAAAATACCTAGTGCCATTGGCAAAAGGATTGGTGCACGGTGCATTTTGTTTAAGCGAACCAGAAGCTGGCAGCGATGCCACTTCACAAAGAACCACTGCAGTAGACATGGGCGATTACTATTTGGTAAACGGTACCAAAAATTGGATTACCAATGGTAACAGTGCTTCTACTTATATTGTAATTGCACAAACCAATGTTGAAGCGGGTCACCGTGGTATCAACGCCTTCATCATGACCAAAGATATGGAAGGTTTTGTAGTTGGTAAGAAAGAAGATAAAATGGGAATTCGCGGAAGTGACACACATTCATTGATGTTCACAGATGTGAAAGTACCAAAAGAAAATAGAATTGGTGAAGACGGATTTGGTTTCAAATTCGCTATGAAAACTTTGACTGGCGGTCGTATCGGAATTGCTGCACAAGCCTTAGGTATTGCAAGTGGTGCTTACGAGTTATCATTGAAATACGCCAAAGAAAGAAAAGCCTTTGGAACAGAAATCATGAACCACCAAGCCATCCAATTCAAATTGGCCGATATGGCAACAGATATTGAAGCTTCAAGAATGCTTTGCTTTAAAGCTGCTTGGTTAAAAGACCAACATTTAGATTATGGCAGAGCAAGTAGTATGGCCAAATTATTCTCTTCTGAAACTGCGATGAAGCATACAACAGAGGCTGTTCAGATTCACGGTGGATATGGCTATGTAAAAGAATTCCATGTTGAGCGTTTAATGCGCGATGCTAAAATTACACAGATTTACGAAGGTACCAGCGAAGTGCAACGCGTTGTTATTTCAAGAGACATTTTGAAATAATTTACACAAATATATTAGAAGCCCCGAACTCTGAGCATCTCGAAGAGGCGGGGCTTTTTTGTTGCCAATAAATTCTTAATTTGCAGCATGAAAAAATGGCTCTTATGTTTGGTTTTTATCTCTGTTTTAAATGCTTTTTCACAAGACCGTATTTATTTCGACTGTAGCTTCAACAACAAGGTAAAGAAAAGCTGTAATTATGCTGATATTATTGAAGAGGAAACCCATTGGCAATTCAACTATTATAATTGCGGAGGTATCCTTATAAAGTCGCAAGGGCGAAGTTCCAAGAGCAATTTTAGTTATAAATATCTGGATGGCTTAGAAATCATTTATAACTACGATGGCAGTATTTATTCAACTGGAAATTACAGTGCTGGAAAGAAAGATGGACTATGGATTATTAATGAAAGCGACAGCCACCAATTTATTCACTTCTATCAATTAGACAAAAAGCTAAACGCCATAGAACTTGCACCTAATCGCGATACACTCACCATTACTTACTATAAGCAAAAGGGTAAGCAGTGGTTAAACGCTCGCCTAAAAAGTTACGCAGCAGGGGTATTAGACTACGACCGTTGGTATGATATGAAAGGCAATGATTCGACGACCTACTACCATTCAAAAGAAACTACAAAAATGGTTTGCGCATATGATTCCATTCGCATAGAAAATATGGATACCACCCATTATACTTTTAAGGAAGAGATGCCCAAATACATGGATGGACAAGAAGCCTTTAGTAATTTTTTGTCAGACAATTTAGTATACCCACCTAGTCTTTATGAAGCTGAAATATGTGGCAGTGTGTGGGTATCCTTCGTTGTTACAAAGGATGGCACCATTAGCAATGTAAGAGCAACGCGCTGTGCGCAACATCCTATGTTGGAGCGTGAGGCCATTAGAGTGATTAAATTAACGCAAGGCCAATGGATTGCGGGCAGACAAGGTGGAAAACCAGTCAATGTAAAATGTTTAATCCCTATTGACTTTACAATTGAATAACTAAGCAGAAACCTTCAACTGTTTATTCATGTCAGTGCTTGGCATCGCTTCTATAAAACGGGTAATTAATTTTTGCAGGGCACTGGTAGATGAACTCTCTACCAATTGTTCACTTGGAATGCTGCACAACTTCGAATAAAAAAAGGTGCGTTCGCCTTCTGTTAAATGTTCTGCTGTAATTAGCATTTCTCTAACTCCCGTAATGGTGATGAACATACAGTTTTTGTTTTTTTCTTTTAATGCTTCTAACAAGTCCGGGCTTGGAATGGTAATTTTATTATTACCATTCCTAAAATAGTTATCAATTACAATTAATTGATAAGCCGGTT
The DNA here is from genome assembly GCA_903953615.1 of uncultured Bacteroidota bacterium. Lineage (GTDB taxonomy): Bacteria > Bacteroidota > Bacteroidia > NS11-12g > UBA955 > JABMMZ01. The sequence goes on along the minus strand of CAJBKH010000007.1, from coordinate 5,579 downwards.
TCAAATCAGTTACTAACTTACGTGAGTCTTCAAAATTTCGAATGAGCCATTTGATGTTTTTCAATTTCTTCTGAGTGCACAACTCTAAAATTTGATTCCCTAGTAAATGTTGGTAGAAACTTCCCGTTTCTAAAATGGCAATTTTAATGTTGTTGACTTTCATAATGGATAATACTGATTTGAGGGTTTGCTGTATGTTTTAATAATTTCTATTCATGCGCCTGTTTGCACTATAGGCTTATCAAAAATCCTCCCATTTTTTCAAACCCTTGCTGTGTAAGGTTTTAGCATTTGTGCCAAATCCTTCCCTTTCTCATTCTGAGAATTTTATTATCTTTTTGTTTTGTTAAAATTATTCTATTAATACCTAAAAAGTTAGGTGCAAAAAAAAGCCCCAATTACTTGGGGCTTTTTAAAATTTAAGAAATTAATCGCTTATTGTAAAACAACGCGTTTGATGATGGTTTGACCATCAGCAATTAATTTAACTGTGTAGATGCCTTTTGCATTTCCAGTTAAATCGATGTTGAATAAATCGCTTGCTTCTGCGTAGTTATCAGAAATGATTTTCTGACCCATTGCATTGTAAACTTCAACAACTGTGTTTTTAGATAAGATACCTTTTAGGTCGATGGTTACTTTACCTGAAGAAGGGTTTGGATAAATATTAACTGTTTGTTCTGCAGTTAATGTTTTTAAACCTGTGGTGCTGTTATAGCATTTTGGCCAGTAGGTATAAATTACATTCACTGTGAATGGCAATGAAACGTTACCTGAAGGATCAGTCACTCTGTAAGTGATGTAGTAGATACCTTCTTGTTTAGGGTTTACGTTTTGTTTAACAATTTCTACAAATGGTTTCAAAGTTGAAGGACTGTAGTAGTTATCAGTAGTTGTAAGACCCCAGAAAGGCCAGATGTCTTCACCAACACAACCGTAGATAGTTTCACCCCAGATTATTGGCGCTTCGGTATCAACCACTTTTACAGTTCTAGTTCTTTCAGTCATGTTACCTGAACCGTCAACCGCTCTGAAGATTTCTTTATAAGTACCTAAAGTAGTGAAATCAACATTGCTAAATACCAATGAAATACTTACTTGACCAGGGCCATAGTAATTATCAGAAACAGTAGCGGCAATTGATTTGTATGGTCTGTTAACTTCTTGTTCAACAACATCAAAAGTATTTAAGCTAATTACTGGCGCGATGAAATCATCAACTCTGTAGTTAACAACTACCGGAGTTGCAACGTTTCCACTTTGGTCAACCGCAGTGTAAGTAACAGTATAAGTACTTCTCTTAGCAGTATTCACTGGAATTGACTGCCAAGTTCTAGTTAAAGTAGGATTCAAATCGTATGCATCAGATGCAGTTGTTTGATCGATCCAAGTAGTACCCAATTGAATTGAAGTATCGCCTGAGTTACCGATGAAAGGTTTTTTGGTATCAGCTACACATACAGTTCTTGTTTTAGAAGCGCTGTTACCAGCAGCATCTTTCACACTGTAAGTTAAAGTATAAGTACCAACTTTACGGGTATCAACTGAACCTTTAACAACGATAGAAGATGTTAAATCTTGGTTAGGGTTCGTATTTCTAGCAGTAGCACCTGGATCAACATATGGTAAGTTAGTTCTGTCTGCTTCGATACAACCTGATGAACCTGGGTTCAATGTTAAACTTGGAGGTGTTAAATCTTTTTCAACAGTTACAATTCTTTTTACAGAAATCGCTTTGTTTAATGATTTATCCATTACGCTGTACTCGATGGTGTAAACACCAGTAGTGAAAGGATCCAAATCAGATGTTGTAACAATTTCACTTGTGATATCACCTTCAGATAAATCGAAAGCAGTTGCACCAGAATCGGTGTAAGTAGTATTTACTTCCATTCTGTCGAATGCTTTACCAATTAGAGTAATTACAGGCGCAGAATTATCATTCGCTAATACGATACCGTAGTCTTCGTATTCACCAGCAGTAATAGGACCGCAAGGTGTGATGGTTTCTTTACCAAAAGTAGTTGCTAAACGCATGATTGTGTTTCCTTCGAAAGCAGCAGCTAATGATGGCACTTCAATTGTTTTGCTAAATGACTTATTGGTGTTGCTAGTTTCGAAGAAGATTTCTTCATTTAAATCATCAAAGTCACCATCAATGTTCCAATCAATCCAACCTCTTCTGTTTGCAGAATCGATGCCGGTTAATCTTGAAACCTCTAAAGTGTATTTTTTACCATAAGTTAAATTCGCTTTTTGAGTTGAACTGTAATTGGTATAACCTGCATCACCAGAAGTGGTGTTATTTGAGAACAATACATTGCTACCATCTTTCATTGATACAGTGTTGATACCGATATCACTACTTAAAATGAATGAAGAAGGATTGCAATAGTTCAATGCACAAATGAATTTGTTTTTAACAACAGTTTTAATGGTTGCATTGGTATCGTTGTCATTGAATGCTTTTAATGCAATGGTATAACAACCAGGGGCGTTAAACTTAATGATTGGCTTTGGAATACTATCACCTGGAGCTGCATAGTATCTTACGAAACCTGTACCAAATTTAGATGGATTAGACGGAGGATTTACTAAAGTGTAAGTCGTTGGGAAAATGGTCCATTCCCATCTGTTTGCATTATCACTTACTGGATCTAATGTTACTGCATCGATACCTGATTTTGGTCTTCTGTTAGAAGCAACGATATCTAATTTAGTAGTTTTGTTAGGTGTGATAACATCAATTAATTGACAACTTTTGCTATTACCCACACAAGATTTCATTTCTAAACACACATTGTATTTACCATCTGTAAAGAAGGTATAATCTAAATTGAATTTTTTGTTGTTTGAAACTTGGTCACCATCAATGGTCCACTCCCAAGTAGGAACACCAACTATATTTTGAGTGGTGTTAAAGAATCTTGTTGGCGCAGAATTGTAGGCTGGCGTAGAAGATACAGTGAAGTCTGGTTTACCCAAGGTAGCTGGACCAAGTTCAGATTTGTAGAAACCGATGAAACCTGAATCGACACCTGATGCATCAGACTCGAACAAGATGAACATGCTACCGCTGGTAGCTGATACTGTTTGAGGGCCTTTTGAACCAGCAGTCCATGTAACAATAAGTTTAGAACTTGCATTTTTACCATCGTAAATAGATAGTTTATCACCAGCACCATTGAATTTCAATTGGGTCATGGTTAGGTTAATTTTCTTTGCATTACATGGTGTAATTTGCAAGTATGAACGTGTACCGTAACCGCTACCGTTAGCATAGTTTAAAGTAACACCACCGTTGTCAAAAATTTGACCAGAAGCGCTACCTACTACGTTATCCAAATTTGGACCATAAGAACCTAAACCTAAATAGTAGTTGGTTGGTAAAGTTACAGTGATGTAACAAACTTTGGTTTTAGGAGCAGATGAACCAACATCATTGGTAGCAGTTAATACCACTGCATAACAACCCGGCTCACTGAAATAGAATTCAGGATTTTGAGAAAACTCGTTTGAACCGTTTGCATTTGGATTTGAAATAACCTCACCTGTACCTAATGATGGGTAGAATAAATCGTTGGCATATGTGGTAGAATCATAAACATCCCACTTCCATTTCCAAGGACCATTTGAAGACAAATCGTACAATTTAACGGTGCTATATTGTTCAATAGTGGTTTGATTAGCAACGAAATTCGCAGTTGGAATAACAGTTGGTACATTTACAGTTAAGCATTTAACAACGCTATCACTACCTAAACAGTTGGTGCTTTTCAATTTCACACATTTGGTACCACCAGTGGTCCAAGTGTAAGTGTAATCAACGCTATTGATAGCCTCAATGGTTCCATCGTTATTTACATCCCAAGTATGAGAAATGTAACCGATTGGATTTGAGTTTTTGAAGTTAACTTTAGATTTCACCCATACACTAGATGGAATAGCGAAATCGGCAGATACAGAAGATGGCAATTGTAAGTTTACTGCATAATCTTCGGTTTCACCCCAAGTGTAAGTTCCACAAGCGCTACCAGGATTTGACAAGGCAGAAGTTTCACTTAATACAGCTCTCATTCTTGTAACACCTGGTGTGATATTACATGGCACTGTGAAAGTGTAGTTAACGTATCTAACACCAGAGGTAGCACCTGCAATAGTAGCAGCAACACCTTCATTGGCTTCGAATGCGTTATTCTTGTTGTAATCAATCCAAGCAAATGTTTGGTTGGTGTAAACACCAGTCGCACAATAGTTAACTTGGATACTTACAGTGTATTTACCACCTGCAGATAAGTTAACCGCTTTGATAATCGATGTGAAATCAGTGTACTGAGCACAAACACCATTTGGTGTCTGATAGGTATTATTTGAAATCAAAGCAGTACCACTTACTGCATCGATTAATTTAAAATCACTGATGTACTCATCGGTGGTGCTAGATGCACCAGATGCACAGTATTGTGCATTTGCCATGCCCATGCTTAAACCTACAACTGCTGCTAAAGCAATTGTATTCTTAATGAGGGACTTTTTTATATTTGAAAACGAAATTTTTGACATAAACTATTTTTTAAAACGTAATAAATTTGAATTTGAATTATTTGGTAACATTGATTTTTTGAGTAGCAATTTGGTTACCAGAAATTACTTTGACAACATAAACACCAGCAGCATATGAAGATAAATCCATGCTTACTGTATGCTCCGAAGTTACCACTGTTTTTACTAATACACCTAAGGCATTGTATACATTGATGGTCATTTCAGAATTGTTATCTGACGCTAAAGCAATGTTAAATAAACCGTTGTTTGGATTAGGATAAACTGTTAAAGCATTGTTCATGCTTTCAGCACTGATGATATCGGTACTTAATTGGAAACATTTGGTTTTAGAACACTCGCAATCTGCAGCGTTTTTAGCCACCATGGTTACACAATATTTATTAGTACCAGTATAAGTATAGCTAGCACCAGCCTGCGCAGATAATACTCTGTTACCGTCGCCAGTTAACCATTTGTAAGAGATACCAGTTAATGAACCACCTTTAGGCACATAGCTATAGTTGGTTAAACCGCTTGCAGAGTTTCTTACGATATCAAAATCGCAAGTCGAAGGCAATGGTTGAACGGTTACAGTTTTGCTTAATGAATCTTTGCAACCACCTTGGATGCTAGCTTTCAATTGAACAGTGTAGGTTTGAGTTACACCTGAACCATAATTATGCACTGGAGCTGGTAAAGTTGAAGTGATACCATCACCGAATGACCATAAGTAATCAATTACACCATTTTCGTAAGTAGTGTAGTTGGTAAAAGGCACATCAGAATCAGAACATCTGTCTTCAGCTTCGAAGTAAACAGTTGGTTTAACACCTACTTCTATCGTTTTAGTAATTTCAGATGAACAAGTATTGGCTAAGCTCGTTTTTAAAGTAACTGTTTTAGTACCTACTGAAGTCCATACTTTGCTAGGGCTAGTTATACTTGAATTCGTTCCATCGCTGAAAGTCCATAAGTAATCTTGTAAAATTTCACCGTTTAAGTTGGTAGTATTGGTAAATGGTGTTGCAGTTTTG
>CAJBKH010000006.1 GCA_903953615.1 uncultured Bacteroidota bacterium | reverse complement strand
TTTTGTTCACATTCTTTGTTCATCTGATTCAGCATTTGACGAATGTCCGCGAGTACCAATAACGCATCCGCATTGGATTCGAAAAAATTACACTCCCAGTAATATTGCACTTGTTTTAGGGTGCTGGTTAGTGTTTCATTGGTCCAAATTTCGGTACAATCCAATTTAGAATAAACTGCTGCGGTTTTTTTATTTAGTTCGACCAAATCTTTAGGAATAGCCTCCAAATTGAATTTTTGATTCGGTAGATAATCAATGTTAAGCACTGCTTTACTCCAATAAAAGGCCTTAAAAGCAGCTAAGTAATGAAAATTAAAATGCCTTAGCACGGGCACATCATCGGCAGCATAAATGATACGAGTGCCAGGCACTGCAGTCAAGCTCGACAAATAATCGGCATACCAGCCTAGGTATTCAATAAAATTATTGGCGTTGCTATAGAGTCGGTTGAAATTAAAACTTGCTTGCTGTTTCGAGTTACTAAATATACTCTCCATGGGTATATCAAATTTTTCGGCAATAATACCAACCTCATCGATTGAAAATGCCGACTGACCTCTTAGACGACGGTATACCGAATCAGTTGATATATTTAGCATATCTGCCAATTCATCTGCTAAATTAATATTACTGGCTACCATCATTTTCAGTTGAGTAACAAATTTTTCTTGGAAGGGTATTTTTTCCGACATAATTATAAGCAATGACTGGGCTGCAAATTAGGGATAAATATATTATTTTTAAAAATGAATAGCCGAAAAAGGATTATTTAAAGTATTTGTATTCTTTGCTTTAATATTCATTTGCATTTCATAAAAACATAGAATTTAATCATTAGGTATGTTAAGAAGACCACTAGAAATATTGATAAAATTTGGCGAGTTTTTTCTTGTGAAGCAAATAACACCTAAAATAAGGTAATATAATCCCATCGGGATATTTGATGCAGGTGTGAGATTTTGATTTACAGAAATCTATTCCCTGCTGGAAGAATGGAAAAACATACTAATTGGTATGTTTTTAACCCTTGTAATAACTGCGAAAAGCAGCGAGATATCAAATATACTCACAAATGCAAGTCTCTACTTCACTGCCAAGTGCTTATGGTTTACTGCATGTAATTTAGAATGTCACGTTTTTTTCCTTAACTTCGTCTTTACCAATATGAGCATTCAACCAAAAGTTAGTTCGATACTGCATTGCATGGGTTTGGCCCTTTGTTTAGTAATAATGGGACTTGCAGAAACCAAAGCCTGTAACAATAAGCCACGTTTAGGTTACAAACAAACGGATACCGCCTTTGGGTTTATCTTAGCAGGTGGAACCGTAAATTCTAAAATCAGCTGGGATTTTGGTGATGGTAATACGGCACCTGGTAAAATCTTTCCGCAATACGTTTATCATAAATACACCCACAATGGCAAGTACACTGTTAAAATGTTTTACCACGATACTATTGCCGATTGTCTGGATACTGCAGTTGAAGAAATATGTTATTTTGTATTAGATTCTTTGCCCAAATACAAGCGCTCGGGCGATACTTTGATTATTACGAATAATGGCTGTCAACCAAAGACAGGTTATCGCTGGTACTTTGGTGATAATACCTATGCTTGGGGTTGTAATGTGCGACATCGCTTTACTACACCTGGTTATTATTACGCCCAATTGTTATTCATTACCGATTCGGTAACAGGTTGCAGCTATTATGAAATGCCGCCTGCCAAAGAAATGGACTTTACCAAATGTGGTTTCTCTGCTAAGTTTACGGCCAGTCCTAAACGAATGAGTGCAATTGTGAGCACTGCGCCATTGGGCAATTCGGTTGCCAGAAAACCTGGAAAAGAAACTTGGTACTGGGGCGATGGGAATACAACTACAGTTAATAAAATACAGACTTCAAGTGTTAATCATGTTTATTCGGTATATGGCAATTATAACATTTGTCATGTGTTAGAAGATTCAATTACCCATTGCAAAGATTCATTTTGCCAATCGGTGTTTGTAGATTCTTGCAATGCCGTTTCTAAATTCAGTTACACAGTGGATGGAAGAACGATAAAGTTAAAAAATGAATCTAATAGCTTTGCCTGCGACTGGTATTTGAATGGGGTTTTGAAAGCAAAAAATTATACGCCAGAATTCAAGGTTAGTAAGAATGGAAAATACAATGTTTGTTTGGTCTCTTATGGTTTAGATAATTGTACCAAAACTACCTGCCAAGAGATAACAGTAAGGGTATGCGATAAATTAAATTACTACTTGTATCAGTGGAATCAGAACGATTGCGCCCAAGCAAATTTCACAATTGAAGATTCTAACTATGCCGAATTGCTTTGGGTATTCGATGATGGAACAAAAACCAATGGTTCAAAGCCAAAACATACCTTTCAGTATGGCATACATTCTGTGAAATTAATTGGCACCGATACTTCGGTATTTAATTGCAAAGACTCTGTTACTTTCGACATCAATAATTCATGTTGTAATGTGAAAGATTCTTTGGTTCTTAATTTTGCTGGTGGCAGTGCCAACTCAGCCAGTATTGAAAACTTCTCATACATCAGACAACCACGTGGCCCAGTGCACAAACACTTATGGATATTTGGTGATGGCGCTACCTCAACAGCAGCTTCTCCTTCGCATACCTATACCCAATCAGGCTATATCGATGCATTTTATGTGGGCTACGATACTGTTCACAATTGTGTAGACTCGATGTACTTTACTTTTACTATAGCTGGCAGTGCAACACCATTTGTATTGAGCACTAATTACCATCAAAATTTCACAAGCATAAAAACCTTGCCTAACAATCTCAAGTTCAATGTGTATCCTAATCCTTTCAATGGGCAACAGCTCACGCTTAAAGGCAAAGCCATAGAAGAGCTCACAAACATTGCACTTTACGATGCCATCGGTCGTGCCTATGGCCTAACTTTCACCCAACACAATGATCGCTGCCAACTCCAAATCGAGAACGAATTACCAATAGGTATTTATTTTATCCATTTAAGTACAAAGGGTGGGGTAGAGGTTGTTAAACTTGTGAAAGAGCAATAGAATATTCGGTATTGACGGTGAATTTTTTCTAGCGACGCAAAGAACACCAACCATGGCACAGTATAATCCCTACGGGATATGGAATTCAGGTGTGAGATTTTTTTTAATAGACATCTATTCCCTACGGGAAAATCAATAAACATACTAGCTGGTATGTTTTTTAACATATTGAAATAAGAACCCCGAAGGGGTCCAACTTGAATAGCCACCGATGCAATCGGTGGTTAGGGACAATTATATTATTACAACCCCGAAGCGGGTTGAATGTTATTTTTCGCATTACTCAAGGAAAGTGGCAAATTGTTGGTGAGAAACATCAATAATGTCGAAGGTTATTAATCCTTTTTGCGAAATGCTTATGATGGCTAAAAAGTTAATCTATCCTCAAATTCAGATAACGCAATTAGAATTTTAATAAATTCTAAACAAAACAATGTAATTAACAGAAATCGGATTAGATTTTCTTCATTTTAAAAACAGTTTTGTTAGGAATCAAACAAAAAACATACAAACATACGTTATTGATACGCCTGTAGAACCCAAAAAATAATATATTTTTGTATTTAACATCTCTAATGAAAATTGATAAACTAATAAGCTTAGGCTTCGGCTTTTTGTTGCTATTGAACATGGCTTGTAAGAGCAAATCGCCTGCAACGCCTGAGATTACTAAGGTGCAGACAACACCCAAAATAGACGATAAGTTATGGCTCGCCATGATGGATAGCACTGGGGTGAACTACTTCAAAGCTGTGGCCTCTTTCGAAGCTTATTGGGCCGATAAAGAAAAACCAACCGAAGAAGATGGTGAAGGTAAAGACCTTTTTAATGAAGAAAAAGACAAGGACAAGGAGGCACAAGCTAAGCCCATCAATTATGTCTATGAATACAAACGTTTTTTAAACTGGCAACAGCGCAATAAAAACCTCGTAAAACCAGATGGCACCCTAATGACCCCCGAAGAACAACTAGAACAATGGAAGAAAACCAAAACCGATACTTTAGCCCGATGAAACACATTTTAAGCAGCCTTTTTTTAATTGCAATTATTACTTTTTGTAAAGCCCAAAATTTAGCTAATTTTACCCAAGTAGGGCCTGTTAAATTTCCTGATAATCCCAGTGTACAAACTACTGGTATGGGCCGTGTTTGTGAATTGGTTTATCACCCTACCGATTCCAATATTTTATTTGCAGTAACCGCATCTGGTGGCGTGTTTAAATCTTCGAATGAGGGTGCTACTTGGCGCCCAATAAGCGATGGCTTGCCTCAAACAGCTTGTGCTTCTTTGGCCATCAATACACTCAATCCTAAAGTGATGTTCTTAGGCACTGGCGATGCTAACTACAATGGCGGTGGTCTAGGTATATGGCGTACCAACAATGGAGGCGCTACTTGGTTTCAAACCACCAGCGGCATTGGCAATCAATTGGTTTCTTATATTCGTTATACACCCAACGATACAAATACTTTAATTGCTGCTTGTTTCAATGGTATCTACAAATCAACCGATGCAGGCAAAACATGGGTGAAGAAAACCACTGTAAATACGTCTTACCGCGACTTGTATTACCGCCCGCAAAGCAACACCATTTTATATGCCGCTACTAATAGTTATTTCTACCGCTCTTATGACAATGGTAATTCCTGGACCCAATCAGATATCAATTCTAGCATTACTTGTGCTGGAATAAAAATTGGAGTTTGCCAAAGTGATACCAGCCGATTATATTGTGTGGTATGGAAGAGTGGCGGAACCAGTCCGTTTGGAGGGGTTTATAAATCAACAAACAATGGTAAGACTTTTACTTTGCAGGTTGACACGCCCAATGTGTTGGGTTATTCGAGTAATGGTAGCAGCATGGATGGACAAGGGTCATATAACCTCGCAATTGCTGTTGATCCAAAGGATGCCAATACGATTTTTGTGGCCGGTATTTGTATTTGGAAATCTACCAATGGGGGTGCCAACTTTACCATGAAATCGCCTTGGGCCTATGGGGTGCATGCAGATAAGCACGGGTATTTGTATTCGCCTTTTAACAGCAATAAATTATTTGTTTACCACGATGGCGGTATCGATCGCACCACAGATGGTGGCAATAAATGGACGACCTTAGAAGATGGCTTAAGTGCTTCTGAATTTTATAAAATGGGTAACAGTATTTTGTACAATGATTATATTATTGGGGGTTTGCAAGACAATGGCATGGATGTGGCCATCGATAAAAAGTTTTATACGGTGCGCGGTGGCGACTGGGGTGGCGACTTTGCTTTCGATGCTTTTGATAGCAGTCTATTGTACGAGAATGGGGGCATTAAACGCAATATTGCCAACTTTGCAACAGCTGGTATCAATGGCCAAGGTGGTATCTATGCAGTGCATCCGAAAGATAGCAATGTACTGTTTGAAATTACCACTAATTTATACCGCACAACGAATTTAAGAGCCAACCCTGCAAGTAATGTAAGTTGGTCTCAGATATCGAGTATCAGTGGCAATACAACACCAAGGGCATT
>CAJBKH010000005.1 GCA_903953615.1 uncultured Bacteroidota bacterium | reverse complement strand
TAATGCTATAATCCGGCAACTGTGGTTGGTACCATTCAGCCGAAGGATCGCCTTGTAAAAAAGTAATACGCCCAATAATTGTTCCTAAAGAATCAGAACTATTGTTATTATTTTTTAGCATATCCTTTACAGCATCGCCAACTGTATAATAGCCTGTATAGTTACTTTTAAAAGATAAGCTATAAAATTCTTGCATATACTCTTGTACTTTTCCTAACTCAGTTAAACCAGTTTGGGCGATGAACGCAATAGCGCCCTTTCTGCTGGCTTTCAAAAAATTCTCACCCGATAAACGTGTTGATTTTGAAGGCGGCCCAGTACAAGGATTACCAATACTACAACCGTTAAAATAAAATATAGGGTATTTACCATAGTTGGCGTAATCTGCAGTATCACCCATGTCTATGTCTGTGGTTATCGAACTACCATGACCTAAAAAAGTAACCATTTGTTTGCCACTATCAACTTGTTCAATCATCTTACTCGTTAGGTAAGGATCTGAAACTCCAGCCGCAGATTTGGCAAGCATTTTTACTCTGCCACCAAAAGGCTCCTGTTGTACAAAACTGCCCAAGCCATCCAATTTTCTTTTGATTAACGATGTTTGTGATCCATCCTCTCCACCAGCCAAATGCAATACCTCCTTTTTCCAAGCGGCATTCCCACTGTTGGCCATGTCAATTAATTTATTGGTATATATGCCCAAATCATGGGCCTTATCAATCGTCAATCGACCAATGGCAACCACTGGTGCAATGCCCGAACCATTGATATTACTAGCAAATGAGTTGTCAGAGGCAGGTACACCAATAGATGGCACTGCATTCACATTTTGAAACCCATTGGCACGCATGATATTGGTTTGATAACCTCTACCCACCAAAAATAAATATTTTAAAGTGGTGTCACCATTTTCCACTAAATACCGAATGTATCTGCGAATTGCAATGGGGTGTGGTATACCATAAGAAAAATTATTATACAGTTGTTGCACCGTTACGAGTGTATTTGGACTTGTAGCCGTAGCAGTACTTTTCAAACCTAAATATTGCTCTGTGTAGGGTCCTACCAATTTTTCATTCGTAATCAAAACCAACTTATTTTTATTTAGAATTTGGGTGCTATTAAACTTTAATAAGTCTTTATCCAAAACTTCGAAGCTAATCGCAGGTTCAATTTGTTTGGTTGTAACCGTTAAGATATCTAAACTATCCAACAAATAACAATCTGTTGCACTTGTTGGTGAAGGCGGCAAGAAAAAACGCATTCGGTTGCCACTGTATACTGCGCCTTCAATGCGATAACCATTGGTAAGATCGTATGCTACTGGTTTTTTTCGCGTGCTTTTGTAATTAATCCAATCGATGTGACGTGGGTCGGCAGACGCATTAATTTTAAATGACATTGTGGTATTGTCATCCAAGTCAAAATTTCTTGGGTATTTTAAATCAATTTCAGCAACGGCATGCCCTTGAGCGGGAATACCCGTCATAAATTCACCTTGAAATTTTAAATAAGTACTGTTACTCCCCAAATAATTTCGGGGTAAATTAACGGATTTTTTAACAATTGAATAACCGCCGTACAGCGTATCGTAGATGCTAATAAAATTGGTATTGTCAACACTAATACTGGTGGTTAAATGGTGGTCTAAAACTGCATTTTTGTTATCGGTAGTGCCTGCAACAGTGAATGAGAGCAATGGCAAGGGACCATTTGAACTAATAAATTTC
>CAJBKH010000004.1 GCA_903953615.1 uncultured Bacteroidota bacterium | reverse complement strand
TGCTATGCAAGGTTATTTTTGTTTTTTATTATGTGCAATTGTGCAAGCACATTGCCCAACTAAAACATATTTCTAAAGAAGGGATTATTTCATGATCCCAGTGGGAGGGTTCAGCAACAAAGTATAGACAACCTTGCTATGCAAGGTATTTTTGTTTTTTATTATGAGCAAATTCGCAAGCGATTTGCTCAACTAAAAACAAAAAACCCTTTTCTGAAGAAAAGGGTTGTCTATACTTTGTTGCGGTGAGGGAGTGATTATTGCATGATCCTGCGGGATGGGCCAGCAGTGAAGCTTGACAACCCCAGCTACGCAGTGTTTTTATTTTAATCCGACAAGCGCGCAAGCGCCCTTATCGTACTAAAAACAAAAACCCCTTTCTTTCGAAAAGGGGTTGTCTCTGCTTCACTGCGGTGAGGGAGGGATTCGAACCCTCGGTACAGTTACCCGTACGACAGTTTAGCAAACTGTTCCTTTCGGCCTCTCAGGCACCTCACCCTTTTTTGGGGATTGCAAAAGTAAGTTTTTTATCAAAAAAACAAAAAGTATTTTTAAATTAAATGCATTCCAATTGATTTTTGGGCGTCTTTTACTATTCAAATTAGGCTTTCCACCCTTATTGGACAATGCTCGCCAAACTGTAGATTAAATTGCAAATTGGTGTGCGTTTTATTTCTTTTTTCTTTGTAATATTGAACTTTATTTCCCCTTATTTATAATGAATTACAAGGACTGTTTAAAATTTCGAGATATCAAAACCTATGGCAGCACTGAATGGCTGGCCAATAATGCAAAAAAATACCGCTCGGTGTTCGATGAACAAGAAGCCTCTTATGTTTATTGCGAATTTTCTTTCTTCAATAAAAAATATGATGAAGAAAATTGGGATCTTAAATTAAGACTCAAATGCTTAAACGAACAAGACGAAGAAATTTGCGAATTGAACTGCGACCGCCCAATCGATAAACGCGATAATATTATTTTTGTGCGCGAAGGCTGGGGTGTTAAAACACCTAGCACCTATTGGAAATCGGGTGCTTACCGTTGGGAAGCATTTATTGAAGAAGAATTGATCGGTTCTAAAAGCTTTTACATAGAACGCCAAGGTTTGGTGCGCAATGGTATCAACCCATACTTTAAAGTTGAAGCTGTAAAATTATATGAAGGTCCTGATGCCAACATGGTGCAAGGCGAACGCAAATACTATGTAGGCTTCAATGCACTTAGTACCCGTTACATTTGGATTGAAATCAATGCAAAAAATTTAGTGCGCAAAAGTGCCGACTGGGCTTGCGAATTAACCTTCAATTACAAAACATCTTCCGGTCACTTAAAGGGCTCCGCTTCTAAATTATTTTTTGTTAAACCAGATGAAGATTTTTTCAATACCACGGTAGGTTGGGGTAGCGATATGCTCGGCACATGGGGCCGTGGTCGCTATTATATCGAAGTAGTATTCATGGATGAATTGGTTGCAAGTGTGCCTTTCGAAGTAGGCGATGATTATATTGAAGCGGTTGAAGAGGACTTTATTCCATTGGTACAAACGGGTTTCTATTTCGATGCTGATTTCGATTTGTTAGACGATGACTTGGATGGCGAGCCAGTAGAAAAATCTGAAAGCACCGCGCCAGTTGTGCCCGACTCATACGATAATGTGATGAAGGATTTGGACAGCATGGTTGGTCTCGATTCTATCAAAGACAAAGTAAAAGAGTATACCAGCTATCTTAAATTCTTAGCGTTAAGAAAAGAGAAAGGTTTAGCCGACGATGAACACATCAATTTACATGCAGTGTTCAAAGGCAATCCTGGTACTGGTAAAACCACTGTGGCGCGTATGTTGGGTCGCATTTATAAAGAATTAGGCTTATTGAAAAAAGGCCATGTGCACGAAGTGGACAGAGGCGATTTAGTAGCAGAGTTTATCGGTCAAACAGCACCAAAAACCAAAGAGGCTATTAAGAAAGCAAAAGATGGTATCTTGTTTATTGATGAGGCTTATTCATTGGCGCGTAAAGATGATGATAGCAAAGATTTTGGGAAAGAAGCCATCGAGATTTTATTAAAAGAATTAAGCGATGCCAATGACATTGCGATTATAGTGGCTGGTTATCCTGCAGAGATGGACATCTTCATGGAATCAAATCCTGGTTTGAAATCAAGGTTTACCATGACCTACGATTTTCCAGATTATGTGCCGCAAGAGTTGGCGCAGATTGCAACTTTTGCCTGCGAAAAACGCGGTGTGAATTTAAGCAAAGAAGCCATCGATGCCTTGTACAAACATTTGGTTTCTAATTACCGCGAACGCGATAAGTTCTTTGGTAATGCCCGTATGGTGAATTCTTTGATTGATGAGTTTAAAATGAACCTTGGTTTAAGGGTGATGAAAAGCAAGGATCCTAAAAAATTAACAATCGAGAGTTTAAGCACCATCGAAAAAGAAGACATCGAAAGAACCTATTTAGATCACAAAGGCAAACTCGCCGATATACCAATTGATGAGGACTTGTTAAAAGAGTCTACTAGCAAGTTGAAAAAATTAACTGGACTACAATCCGTTAAACACGATATCGACGAGTTGATAAAGTTGGTGCGTTTCTACAAAGAATCAGGAAAAAATCCAAGAGAGATTTTCTCATTGCACTCGGTTTTCCTTGGTAATCCTGGTACTGGTAAAACTACAGTGGCCCGTATTTTAGCACAGATATACAAAGCACTTGGTATTCTAGAGCGTGGTCATTTAGTAGAATGCGATAGACAATCAATGGTGGGTGGTTACATCGGTCAGACCGCTATTAAAACTGCAGAGATTATTGAAAAAGCAATGGGCGGTGTATTGTTTATTGATGAAGCCTATGCTTTGACAGAAGGTGGTGGCAACGATTATGGAAGAGAAGCAGTTGAAGCTTTATTGAAAAGAATGGAAGACCAACGCGGTAAGTTTATTGTAATTGCTGCTGGTTATACCCAAAACATGGAACGTTTCTTAGAAGCCAATCCAGGTTTAAAATCAAGATTTGATAGAACCTTTAATTTCGAAGATTTCAAGCCAGATGATTTGTTTGATATAGCAATTCAGCAATTGGCCGATCATAACATTACGCCTGATGAAGAAACCAGCGTTCATTTAAAAGGATATATCACTTACATGTACGAGAAACGCGATAAGTTTTTTGGCAATGGTAGGGCTGTTAGAAAAGTAGTAGAAGAGGCTGTTAAGAATCAACATTTGCGTTTAAGTGAATTGCCTAAGACCAAGCGTACACCTAAGATTGTTGGCGCATTAACACTTGCCGATGTTTCAGAATTTAAAGCAGATAATATTCCAACGCAAAGAACAGGCATTGGATTTAAAATAAATTAATGTTACCTATCCATTTGTCTCCAATAGCCATTGCCTTACTTGCAGGGCTTTTGCTTTTTGTTATTATACAATTGTGTTATCACATAGTTGTATTTGCTAAATTATTAAAACTGCCTAAGAAGCCCGAGTATACAGGTAAATGGCAACCCGTAAGCATTATTGTTTGTGCGCAAAGCGAATATGATCATTTGCAGGTGCTGGTGCCAGCTTTGTTGAATCAACAATACAGTGAATTTGAAATTGTATTGGTAGATGATGCCAGTTGGGATAAGACCACAGATTATTTCGAAACCCTTCAAAGCACCGAACCGCGTATTAAATCTGTTTTTATTACAGATGATATGAAGAAAAATGCGAAGGGGAAAAAATTGGCATTGACCTTAGGCATTAAGGCAGCAAAGCACGAGTTGCTTTTGTTTACGGATGCCGATTGTTTGCCCAATTCAGAACATTGGATTACAGAAATGGTAAAACCCTACCACACCAATCCTGCTACAGAAATTGTATTGGGTTATTCACCCTTCGCTAAGCGCCATACATTTGTTAATTTAATGGCACAAATGGAGAATATTTTAACAGCAAGTTCTTATTTTGGTTATGCCATGAACCGCAACCCTTACATGGGTGTAGGGAGAAATTTAAGCTATAAGAAATCTTTGTTCTTTAGTGTCAAAGGGTTTGCGAATCACCACCACATAGCCTCGGGCGATGATGATTTATTCATACAAGATGCGGCCAATTCACAAAATACCGCGGTATGTGTAATTCCTCAAGCCTTTGTGAATACCTATGCTAAGAAAACATTTGGCGAATGGTTTGCTCAAAAAGTAAGACACAACTATGTAGGCAA
The DNA here is from genome assembly GCA_903953615.1 of uncultured Bacteroidota bacterium. Classification (GTDB taxonomy): domain Bacteria; phylum Bacteroidota; class Bacteroidia; order NS11-12g; family UBA955; genus JABMMZ01. The sequence continues at coordinate 8,288 of CAJBKH010000004.1, read as the reverse complement.
GTATTATAAGCGCAAGCACCGTTCCCAACTAGGCTTTTTTGGCGTAACCCAAGCGCTGGTATGGGCCTTTCTTTTGGCATGTATTATTTATGAACCAACCCGTTATTGGGGATTAATTGTACTCGGCATTTTTTGGTTGATTAAAATACCTTTGATGTATCAAATCTTTAGAAAATTAAAACGCGCCACCTATGCCTTCTGGTTGCCCTTATTCGATTTTTTATTTGTGTTTTATAATTTAGTGTTTGGCGCAGTAACAGCTTTTGGAAAACAAAAAAAATGGTAAGTACCGAAATAATATATCAATATTTTCCTAACCTTAGCCCACTACAAAAGGAGCAGTTCGAAAAATTGTACCCTTTATACGAGGAGTGGAATGCGAAAATCAATGTGATTTCGCGAAAGGATATCGAGGAGTTATATGTGCACCATGTGTTGCACGCCTTGTCAATCGCCAAACTGGTTAATTTTAAGAATGTACATACCGTTTTGGATATTGGTACTGGGGGTGGATTCCCTGGCATTCCTTTGGCCATTTTATTTCCTGAAATAGAATTTCATTTGGTTGATTCGATAGGTAAAAAAATTACAGTGGTGAATGCCGTTGCAGAAGGTTTGGGCTTAACCAATGTTAAAGCTGAACAAGCAAGAGCAGAGCAAATCGTGGGTAAATATGATATTGTGATGTGCCGTGCGGTTACCCAATTGATTGAATTTTATGGTTGGATTGCCAAGAACTTAAAACCGGATTCTGAAGTTGTGTGTTTAAAAGGTGGCGATTTACAAGCAGAGATTCATACCTTTAAAGCGGCTTTCAGAAATAGAAAAGTGAAGGAATATTTCCTTGCCAACCTTTTTGAGCATCCTTTTTTCGAAACCAAAAAAATGGTTTTGGTCCGTTAGTATTTTTTTTCTGTTTCTTACAAACTTGAAAGCAAATTCTCTAATAGGCTGTTTTAACACGCTTTTATTGGGTAAAAACCTCCCTATTTTTGAATCGTAATTGCCTGAAAAAAACCTTCTTAAAAAAAATTTGGCATTTTAGCTTAAAAAATGGTTATTTGCACCAACCAAAAATTTAAAAATCATGTCAGAAGTAGCAGCAAAAGTAAAGTCAATAATCGTTGACAAATTAGGTGTAGAAGAAAGTGAAGTAACGCCTGAAGCAAGTTTCACCAACGATTTAGGTGCAGATTCATTAGATACAGTTGAATTGATCATGGAATTTGAAAAAGAATTCAATATTGCAATTCCTGATGAGCAGGCAGAAAAAATCGGTACTGTAGGTGACGCCATTACTTACATCGAAAACAACTCAAAGTAATTTATTAAATATCCTCAACCATTTACATGCAACTAAAACGTGTAGTAGTTACAGGATTGGGTGCGCTTACCCCGTTGGGCAATAACGTTCAGGATTACTGGACCGGATTGGCTAACGGAGTGAGTGGTGCCGATATGATTACGCAGTTTGATACCACCAAGTTTAAAACAAAATTTGCTTGTGAGGTAAAAAATTTCAATCCTGAAAACTTTATGGAGCGTAAAGAGGCCCGCAAAATGGACCGCTTTGCTCAATTTGCATCTGTTACAACAGATGAAGCAATCAAAGATTCAGGGATTGATTTGGAAAAAATCAATAAGACCAAAATTGGTGTAATCTGGGGTTCTGGTATTGGCGGTTTAACTTCATTCTTTAATGAAAGTGCCGATTATGCTAGAGGTGATGGTACGCCCCGTTTTTCACCATTCTTTATCACCAAAATGATATCTGATATCGCTGGTGGTTTGGTAAGTATTAAATATGGTTTTGGTGGTCCCAATTATACCACTGTTTCTGCCTGTGCATCAAGTAATAATGCATTGATAGACGCTTACACAATGATTCAATTGGGTAAGAGTCCTATGATTGTTACTGGTGGTTCCGAAGCTTGTGTCAACGAGCCTGCGGTAGGTGGTTTCGTAACAATGAAAGCATTAAGCGAAAGAAATGATGATCCTAAGTCAGCTTCTCGCCCTTTTGATAAAAACCGCGATGGTTTTGTTTTAGGTGAAGGGTCTGCTGCCTTGGTTCTCGAAGAACTTGAGCACGCCAAAGCAAGAGGCGCTAAAATATATTGCGAAATTGTTGGTACTGGAATGAGTGCCGATGCTTATCACATGACAGCTCCGCATCCAGAAGGTTTAGGTGTTATCAATGTTCTTAATTGGGCATTAGAAGATGCTAATTTGAAACCTTCAGATGTTGATTATATAAATGTTCATGGAACTTCCACACCACTGGGTGATATAGCCGAAATAAAAGCTATTCAAGCCGTTTTTAAGGAAGATGCTTATGGATTGAACATTAGCTCTACTAAATCAATGACCGGTCACTTATTAGGTGGCGCTGGTGCAATTGAGGCAGTGGCTTCGATTATGGCTATGCAGCATAATCTTGTGCCGCCTACTATTAATCATTTTACCGACGACGAAAATATAGACTCAAAATTGAATTTAACCTTCAATGTTGCTCAACAAAAACAAATCGATGTTGCCATTAGCAATACATTCGGATTTGGCGGGCACAATGCGTCTGTTATTTTTAAACGTTATAACGGTTAATTATTAATAGTACCCTAATACCATCAACAAAGTGCTAAGACGAATATACTGTCTGAAATTTTCACGCAACAGAGCACTTTACCAAAAGCTATACAATGTCTTAGGATTTTGTCCCAGTCGCTTATCACTATACGAGATAGCACTTACCCACCATTCTTATAAACACAATCACCGCAAGGTTGATAAACAGAATAACAATGAGCGCCTTGAGTTTTTGGGCGACTCGGTATTGGGTTTCATTGTTGCTGAAAAATTATACAATTTATTTCCGTATAAAAACGAAGGTTTTTTAACCGAAATGCGCTCTAAAGTTGTGAGTCGTCAGAAGCTAAATTATCTTGGGAAAAAAATGGGTCTACAACAACTCATTAAGTTTGATAAAGTATTGGCTTATAACAATACTTTTATGGAAACCATTTGTGGGAATGCCTTAGAAGCCTTAATTGGTGCGATATACTTAGACAAAGGTTTTAAGTTTACACAGCATTTTATTTTGAATAAGATGATCGGTCTGCACATCGATATCAAAGCTTTGGTGGAAGATGAATTAAGTTATAAAGCGCGCTTGGTGAAATGGGGACAGAAGGAAAGAAAGAAAGTCAATTTTGTAATCAAAAACATGGAGATGGTGAACAAAAGAAAACTTTATGAGGTGGCCATTATGGTAGATGAGGAAGAAGTGATGGTAACACGCAACCATTCCAAAAAAATAGCCGAAGAACAAGCCAGTGAAAGGCTTTGCGTGCTCATGTCAATTTAAACGAATTGCACCACTTTACTAAATTTTTAGGGGCATAAAAAAACATACCGATTGGTATGTTTTCTGTTATTTTTAAAAAAAATATTAATTAAATTTCTTTTTATAAACCGATGGTTTTGTTTTTATAACGCTCGGTGCTAATCTCTTTATCGAGGGGTATGCCGTTGATTAAATGATGTGTCATTAAGCTACTGTAGTAAGGCGCCAATGCAACACCTTTTGAACCCAATCCGTTAAATACAAAAGCGTTGTTGTATGGTTTTAAAGCGCCAAGTATTGGTCGGCGGTCGCCACTCGAAGGACGGACACCAGCGTAATGATCGACCACATCATAGTTGCCTTTGAAAAACTTTTCAAGCTTAAAACAGATTTCTTTTTTACCGGCCTCTGTCGGTGTTTCATCGAGCACATCCCATGAAAAAGTAGAGCCTACTTTGTACAATTGATTGCCCAATGGTACCATGTAAACACCTTGTTGTGCGATGTAATCAATGTCAAGTTCTGTTTTTATAATGAGTATTTCACCTTTTGCAGGTTTTAATTCTAGGTTGGTATTAATGGTGTTGTTAATCAAATCGCAACCTTCGCAAAAAACAATGTGTTTGGCTTTAATGCCTTTGTAGTTAATTTCGGTATCGGTAATGCTTAGTTCTGAATAATCGAAATAGGCATTGGTCAATGCACCTTCCAATGCTAATTTTGCTTTTATGGCAGCGGTCATTTTTTTGGAATCGGCCCAACCAGAATGTTTTATTTTCAAAAACCCATTGTTGGCCTTGAATTGATAGTCGCTGCGACTGGTATGCACCTCAATCCAGTGGCTCAGATTTGAGTTGTAGGCATAAGCGCTCCAATCATTCAATTCAGCCTGGGTTTCTATGTAGTAATGGATGGGTTGTTTGAAATGCACTGTTTCACCAAGGTATTGCTCGAGTTCGAGGTAATATGATTCGATGATGGGGTAGATTAACTCGGCTTGGAAAGCCACCTTGTGGTGCTTGGGTAATAATGGGTTGTAGATGCCCGCAGCGATGTTCGATGCAGCACTTGGACTGTTCTCATCTATCATGTGTACACTGCGCTGATTTTTTAACAGATTATATGCCAAATTACACCCCGCCATTCCCCCGCCAACTATCAGATAATCTATCATTTTTTTAAGTTCCTTTAATGGGTCGCAAGTTAGTCATAATAAACGGTCAAGCGGGGTTTCTGATGAAATAAATTCAAGTTCAAATTGGACCCACTGTTTAGGTCTAAATACACGGTTTTTTTTGGGGTTAAAATGGGTATTTTAAGCCATATTTTAGGTATTTAGCACCAAATTATGGCCGTTTAAGGCTCAAAAACGATATTTTTTTTGCATGTAAGTTGCTGATAAACAGTTGATATAGCCTATTTATATGAATATTGAAGGCCATATGGTTTGACAAATAGTATTTAAATACTATTTTTGTTGAAACTATAAACTAAAAATGAATTCAAGACGCAGTTTCATAAAGAACATTGCATTCGCACTCCCAGCCATCTCCTTGGCTGAGATTTTACTTTCTACTTCTTGCAGCAAATCGGTTGACCATTCTCACATCAAAAGAATTGGTATCATTGGTGCTGGTATCTCCGGATTACAAGCCGCTTATTTATTGAAACAATACAATAAATTCGAGATAGAAATTTTAGAAGCAAGCGATGTCATTGGCGGCAGAATTCAATCATTCACCAACAGCAATTTTTCTTCTAACAACAATATTGAACTAGGTGCGCAAGTGGCCTATGGTCAACAAAACAATGCTTGGTACGATATCATTCGCAAATACCAACCAGTCAACTTAGATAGCAAAAAAGAAAAAGCTTATGTAATCGATGAAACCATTAAAGCAGAAAGTGCTTTGAGTGGCGATGCAGATTTCATGAAAGTGAATTCTATCTTCAATAGCAGTTTGAATTATGCTAGCAACGATGTTTCTATCGAGCAATTCATGGTGAACAACAATGTGCCTGAGCGTGTGAAATTCATTTACCGCAACAATATGGAAGCCAACGTTGGTGGTAGCATCGACCGTGTTTCTTTGTTGATGGCAAAAGAGGAAGGTTTAAAAAATAGTCAAGAATCTCATTACAGATTAACTACTACCAATTTTTCTGATATTTTAACCAAAGAGTACAGCAGTGTATTAACCAAAGTTAAAACCAATACAGTCGTTAGAGAAATCGAATATGTTGGTGATGTTGTAAGAGTGAAAGATCAAAATGGCGTTACAAGAACCTACGATAAATTAATTGTAACAGTGCCTATTTCTATTTTGAAAGATGGTGATATCAAATTTACACCAGCATTGCCAAGCGCTAAAAAAGAAGCCATGGACATGATTGGAATGGATGCTGGTATCAGAATCATTCTAAAAGTTAAAAATAAATTCTGGCCTGATGATACCACTGTTTTATACAGCGGTGGCGATGCAGGTGTTTTCAATATTGAAAAAGACAGCAATGGTGCTTACATCTTGTCTTCATTGGTAGTTGGTAAAACGGCCGAAAAAATGAACAACAGAAGTGCTACTAATATTGCCAACGATATTCAAGCGGATTTTACAGCTTTATTTGGTGCAGCAGCAGGTCAATCAATCGTTGATTCTAAAGTTGTTTTTTGGTCGGACATGCCATACATCAAAGGTACTTATTCGTACCAAAAAGTGGGTGGTAGCATGAACAACCGTGTTGAATTGAGCAAAGCCATAAATAATAAAATTTTCTTTGCAGGTGAAGCCACCAATGCCAATGGTAAAAGTGGTTCAATTCACGGTGCGATGGAAACCGCTAACAGAGTTACAACCGAAGTACTCGCTTCACTATAAGCATGCTTAAAACGCCTTACGCCCTTCTACTATTATTGCTATTGGCCATTTACAGTTGCCAAACTCCTCAACAAAAAGTTCCAGATTACAAAACCATAGAAAATCTATTGCACGCCCAAACCAATGAATGGAACAAAGGCAGCATTGATGGTTTTATGAAAGGCTATTGGCATTCGGAAGAATTAAAATTTATTACCCAACGCGGTATTCGCATGGGGTATGATTCAGTAAGCAGTAGCTATAAACGCAATTACAATACGCCCGAAAAAATGGGCCATTTAACCTTTACCGATTTAGGTTTTACTACGCTCGATGCAAGTGGTGAAATTGTGCAATGCACTGGGCATTGGAATGTAACTGGCGCCAATGGCAGTCAGTCGGGTATGTTCTCCCTGTTGTTTAAACAGATTGAAGGAGAATGGAAAATTATTGTGGATCATACTTGGTAATAGCAGCAAAAGGATTTGAAAAATTTATTACTTTTTTTCATTCTCAACTTAGCCTTACATTTTAATTTTTTAACCTTGCCACCTAGTGGTACACACGTTTGGCGACAGTGCAACACCTTGGCCATGGCGCGCAATTACAGCGAAGAGGGCATGAACATTCTCGAACCTAAAATTGATAGGCGCAACAACACCGATGGTATTACGGGTTCGCATTTCCCTTTGTACGAATGGTGTGTGGCGGCCCTCTCAAAAGTGTTTGGGTTTTCGGATACCTTGCCACGTATTTTAAATCTATTGATTTTTACATTCGGCATTTTCGCGTTTTATCAATTGCTCATGCGGTTCAATGTGCCCAGTTTTTTAGCCTTGGGCGGTGGTTTTCTTTTGCTCTCGGTGCCCGAATTGTATTACCATAGCATCAATGCCATGCCCGATATTTTGGCGCTTACAATGGCTTTATGGGCTACGGTGTGTTGGTTGGATTGGCAGAGAGACAATCAAATTTTAAAGTTGATACTGGCCCTTGTTTTTTCTATTGGTGCAGGCCTAATTAAATTCCAGTTTTTAATGTTGCCTTTGGCAACTTTGGTATTTATTTCCTTCAATTTTAAATCGCTTTTAAAAAATGCCATTTTATGGATGTTCATCGCAATGCCAGTGGTTGCTTGGTATGCCTATGCTTTAACACTCACCAAAGCGAACAATCTAAAAGAATTTGGCTTGTGGATTGAACCCATTTCGAATGTATTAAAATGGGAAACGTTTTTAGGCAATATCAGCATGGATGCCCCCGAGGTATTGTTCGGTTGGCCATTGTTTTTAGTCTTCCTTTTTCTTGTTTTTAAAACCATTCGAACATGGAAACTTACCCGCAATGCATGGTTTATTCTCGCATGGTTGGGTATGTTCATTTGTTTTTATGTGGTGGCCATCGAACGCATGAAAAACCATACGTATTATTTTATGCCGCTATTGCCATTGCTGATATTAATTGTGGTGTTGTTAATGCAGCGCGTTCGCATTTCACCACGTCTTTTAATGGTGCTTGTAATTCTCAATTTTACATGGGCCTTGGTGCGTATTATTCCTTCGCGTTGGTCGACAAGCAAGCGTCAAATTCCTGCAGAATTTGCGAATTATAGCTTGCGCCAGCAGTTTAACAAAGTCATTCCAATCAATAGTAAATGTGTAGTAGGACCAGATATTTCAGGTTGTATCTTTTTTTATTTTACACATACCAAGGGGTATTCTTTTGAGTTTGTAGATGAATTGGTAAAGATTAAACAAGACAACATAGACATAGACAATATGCGGGCTGCAGGTATTCAGTATTTAATCATCAAAGACGGCAGTTTGTTGATACCCTATTTGAGAGCCATTCAACTAAAACGCAAGCTCAAAACCATTGGCAGTTTCGAGATTTGGGAACTTTAGGTATTTTAGAATTTTTAGATTTTAAGATTTAACCTAGGCTACTGAATACATTCTATATTAATGATGACCCCGAAGGTGGTCATATATTGATTGAACAAAATCGCAGTGGCATATAACGACCCCAAAGGAGATCGAAGAGCACACGTCTGAACTCCAGTCACCGGCTATGATCTCGTATGCCGTCTT
>CAJBKH010000003.1 GCA_903953615.1 uncultured Bacteroidota bacterium | reverse complement strand
TGGCGTATTCATCTAATAGTGCTGTAATTTTTTCTTTGTTACCCAATAAAATTGGAATGGCTATGCCTTCTTCTTTGGCAATTTGTGCGGCTTTTAAAATCTTCACATTATCAGCTTCGGCAAATACCACACGCTTCGGATTCTGACGGGCTCGGGTCATCATTCTTCTGATGAACCTGTTGTCGAGACCCAAACGGTTTCTCAATTCCAATTTGTATTTGTCCCAATCTAAAATAGGGTTCTTCGCTACACCGCTGTCCATGGCCGCTTTGGCTACTGCAGGACTCACCGCTTCGATTAAGCGCGGATCAATTGGTTTAGGAATAATATAAGTTCTGCTGAATTCTACATTCGATTCGTTGTAAGCTTTCATTACCGAATCTGGCACGGGCTCTTTTGCAAGTCCAGCAATGGCTCTTACAGCGGCCAATTTCATTTCTTCGTTAATGGTCGTAGCTCTAACATCTAAGGCCCCACGGAAAATAAATGGAAAACCTAAAACGTTGTTCACTTGGTTCGGATAATCGCTTCTACCAGTTGCAAAAATTATGTCTTCGCGAGCGGCTATGGCTAGGTCGTAAGCAATCTCCGGATCAGGGTTGGCCATGGCAAACACAATAGGATCTTTGGCCATGCTGCGAATCATGTCCTGATTCAAAATATTGGCTTTCGATAAACCCACAAACACATCGGCATTCACCATGGCATCTTCTAGCGTATCGATGCTGGTATCGTTGGCAAAATACGTTTTGTATTTGTCTAAATCGGTTCTGCGGGTATTCAAAGTGCCTTTGCTATCTAGCATTAAAAGGTTTTCTTTTTTAACACCTAGGGCTATGAATAATTTACTGCAACTCATGGCACTGGCACCAGCGCCATTCACCACCATTTTGATTTGGTCGATGGGTTTGTTCACGAGCTCTAAAGCGTTCAACATGGCCGCACCACTAATAATGGCGGTACCGTGTTGGTCGTCGTGCATAATCGGAATTTTTAATTCATCGCGCAAACGGGTTTCAATTTCGAAACACTCGGGTGCTTTAATGTCTTCTAAATTAATACCACCAAACGTAGGTTCTAATGCTTTTACGCAAGCAATAAAACCTTCTACATCTTTGGTGTTTAATTCAATGTCGAACACATCGATGTCGGCAAATATTTTGAAGAGTACGCCCTTGCCCTCCATGACGGGTTTAGAGGCTTCGGCACCAATATCACCTAAACCTAATACGGCTGTACCGTTACTAATAACGGCCACTAAATTGCCTTTGGCGGTGTATTTATAAACATCTTCGGGGTTCTCTGCAATGCGCAAACAAGGCTCGGCCACACCTGGAGAATATGCCAAACTCAAATCGCGTTTGGTTTGGGTTGGTTTTGTAGGAATCACTTCAATTTTGCCTGGACGGCCCATGCTATGGTAATCTAAGGCATCTTGCTGTTGTTTTGTAGTGGACATAATGGTGGTGCGAATAAAGGTATTTTTTTGCAAAAAAGGACAAGAAAGTGCATAAGTTACTATGCTTTTATACAGGCCATTTGTTAACTGAAGGGGTTGTAAACATGCTGAATTGCAAGCGAATGCAATTTAAAAAAAATAGCTTACCTTTGATTTATTGCGATAAGCTTATGAAAAAAATACTCGGCTTTTTTTTGTTGATTGCGCCCTCTGCCTATGCAGGCACACCGGGCAACGGTGATGTTTGGATATTGTATGGCATCGCCATTGCTTTGTTTGGCATTCCTTTGGGGATAGATGCTTTGGTGCGTTACATTAAACGCAGACGCTTAGAGAAATTGCAAGCTTTAGAAGCAACAAGTATTGAGGAAACGGAGCCTCAAGCTTAATTAAAATTTTTTTAAAGTACCCTTGTATTCGCTGTAATTATTTGGCTTAGCGTTGTATGCCATGTGCCAACGAATGCCCCGTTTAATTTATATAAATAAAGTACAATAAAATATCATTGAAATTGATAGGGTATTAAATTCTAAAATCCCAAAATCAATAAATCTCAAAATCGCCTTACCAAATCAATTGCACCACCCCATTCAAAATGGGTTCTTTTTTCTTGCGCGATTTGTAACGGTAGTCTAAAATATAATAGTAAGTGCCATCAGGACATTTGGCGCCTTTGTTCATCACACTGCCATTCCAATCGTTGTTTTTATCATCGCTCTCGAACACCAATACACCCCAGCGGTCGTAAATGAGCAAGTGGTAATAAGCCTCGCCTTTAATGTAAATGCTAAAGGTGTTGTTGCCTTGGTTGCCATCTTTGTCGGTGCCATTAAAACCATCGCCACCAGCAGGGGTAAACACATTGGGTGGCAGCAAGGCAATTTCGAATGAGTTGTATACTTTTTTACAAATGGTATCCTTACAACCCAAAGCATTGGTAGCCTCTAAACAAATCCATTGGTCACCTCCATTTTCACCAAAATTTTCGCACAAATAGCGGTTGGGTTCGGCCTGTGAGGTATTAAAGAGAAAAGGATCTTTTTGGATGGTAATATCGCGGTCGTGGTAGAAACCCCAACGGTAAGTAACAGCATATTTCGAAGTATTGGTGAAACAGAATTCTGGTTCTTTCGAAGCATCGATGTTAAAGTCGGCTACTACACTATCGGCATACACTGTAATGTCGGCCACTGCAGGGCAGGCCTTATGTCCTAAACCATTGGTATCGGCTTGAAAAAACATGGTATGTGCGCCAATGCTTGTAATAATTTTTGAATAATTAAAGCTGGTATTCGAATCTTTCTGATTGTCGTAGGTCCAGTAATACTGTTTGTAATTGTTTAAGCTAATTAAAGTGGCCTTAAAATTAACGACATCGCCCACGCAAACCACCTCTGGTGTAGCGATCAGTTTCAGGCTGTCATAAGGCACTACGGTGATGGTAATTTTCGCTTGGTTAATAAGGGTATCAGGATATACGGCATAGCAATATTTACCAGTGCCTGGTATGCTGTCGTATTGGTGCAAATACACATCGAATTTTCCAACTTTATTGTA
>CAJBKH010000002.1 GCA_903953615.1 uncultured Bacteroidota bacterium | reverse complement strand
TCAGTTGATGGCGCGCAATTCGCGGGTTTTTTTAACCATAATTTTGGCAACCTCAATGGGGCCCAATTTGCAGGTTTTTATAATTTTAACCACGGTGAAAATGAAGGCTTTCAAGCTGCAGGTTTTTTTAATATGAACTTGAAGAATACCAATGGTATTCAAGCTGCTGGTTTTTTGAATGTCAACCGTGGCGATTTTAATGGTATACAAGCCGCAGGATTTGTAAACGCCAATGGCAGAAACTTCAATGGAACACAAGTGGCAGGCTTTGTAAACGTCAATGGCAAACACATCAATGGCATGCAAATAGCAGGCTTCATCAATGTAGCCAAAGAAGTGGATGGCGGACAATTGGCTGGCTTTGTAAACATTGCTAAAAAAGTAAGAGGCTTTCAAATTGGAATAATCAATATTGCCGACTCGGCCGAAGGCATTACTTTGGGCTTGGTCAATTTTATTAGAACTGGTTTACACCAAATTGAATTGAATAAAAACGAAAACAATTACGGCATTGCGTATCGCTCTGGCACACGCAAATTTTACAGCATTATTTTAATGAATACCAATTTACCCATTAAGGATTCAAATACCATTATGAGTTATGGTTTTGGTATTGGTACGGCTGTTAAACTGGCAAAACCACTGCATTTAATTGTCGATTTAACTTCGCAACATTTAACCCTTAATTTCTTATCCGATCATTTGAATTTGCAAAACAGATTAAGTGCAGGCCTAGAATGGCAAATAGTAAAAGGTGTTTCGATATTTGGTTCTGCCTCGCTTAATCACATGATAGCCGATACCCGTGACTACCACTATAACGGTTATTTTAAAAACTATGGTGCAAAACCCATTTGGAATAACAACGGTACCTATAACCAACATGCTTGGATAGGCTATCAGTTAGGCCTAAGATTACTTTAAAATTTGGTTATTTAAGCCCTTGGTCCCTAAGCAAAGGAAAAGGGCTTTTTTTTGTGAAACGGTTTGGGTATGTTTGCTCACTGGCATTGGTTTATCAAACCTTTTTACATCATTCTAATTAGGAGAATAGACTGTTTTTTTTAACAGTGATTAAATAAACTACCGCAATACAGCCACAAATTATCATGAGATACACTTTAATCATTTCAATTATAATAGCCGCAATGAGCTTTACAGTATATGACAAAATGAATAAATCATTTACACTTAACATTCCCAAAGACGGATTCAAAGTCATTCAACATGTGCCATCAAACAAAGAAGGAAGAGACCAAAACGCTTTGTATCTGCCACCAAGAACCATAGAAGAAGAGGAGTTTAATTCACCTCAACTAAAGGCATTTATAGATAGCATGTATAATGTGATGGTTAGAAATTCTGGTGTGGGTATTGCAGCCAATCAACTAGGTAAAAGATTACAAATTTTTATTATTGAAGCCAAAGCAGATAATTCAAGATATAAGGTTTTGGGACCAGTAGAAAAACAAATATTTATCAATCCAAGAATCACGAAAGTAGCTCCAACTAGGAAAAACTTTTGGCACGGCTGTTTAAGTGCTATAGATGAAAAAAGAGGCAATGTAGCAACCTATGAATGGATTGAATATCAATGTCAAAATCCAAAAGGAGAAGTGCAAACTGGCAAATTAGAAGGGTTTGCAGCGGTTATTTTTCAGCATGAATTTAAACATTTAATGAATGGAACTTATTTGGATGTAGCCAAACAATTTTTACCTAAACCTGAGTTAGATCAAAAAATAGCATCAGGGGAATTGCCTTTTTTTGAGATTGCATCTGATACTTTACCTTTGTTAATTAATGGCTATACCATTGGTAAAACACTAGATGAATACAATGCTAAATAACCATTCCAAAAGAAGGATTAAAAGATAAGGAAGGATTAAGAATGTAAGATTGATTGCAAATCGAAATTTCTTGCAACTAAATATCATTAACAAAAAAGCCTGTCAAAATAAATTGACAGGCTTTTTTTATGATTTCTTATTATAGACTATAAGTGTATGCACTCGCCATAAGCTAGCGCTACTGCTTCCATAAT
>CAJBKH010000001.1 GCA_903953615.1 uncultured Bacteroidota bacterium | reverse complement strand
TGAAATTTTAAGTAACAATGGATATACGCAATTGCGCTCAGCAGAAACAGAAAAATATCCGCATGTTACTTTCTTTTTTTCAGGCGGTAGAGAGCAGGCATTTGAAGGTGAAACAAGAATAATGGAACCTTCTCCAAAAGTACCTACTTATGATTTACAACCTGAAATGAGTGCCTTGCCGCTAACTGAAAAAATATTGTCAGCCTTTGAAAGCGAAGCCCATGATTTTATTTGTTTGAATTTTGCCAATACCGATATGGTGGGTCATACTGGTGTTTGGGAAGCCATTGTAAAAGCGGCTGAAACCGTAGATGCTTGTGTGAAAAGAATTGTTGAAAAAGGCTTAGCACATGGCTATCAATTTATCATATTGGCCGACCATGGCAATGCCGATGAAGCGAAGAACCCTGACGGCACACCTAACACTGCACACAGCATGAATCCTGTGCCTTGCTTTATCATTAGCGATAAGTGCACTCGCATTCCTAACCAAGGTAAATTAGCAGATGTAGCACCTACAATTTTAAAACTTTTAGGTCTCGAAAAACCTGCTGAAATGGATGGCGACTATTTATTTTAAAAAATCAAAGCATTGAATTTACACTTTTCTCCTAAAAAGCTACCGAACACCCTTTTCATCATTACCATGATGGCTCTGTTTGCTTGTCAAAACAAAATAAAACAACCTTTGAAGCCAATCAATGTATTTGACTTCCAAGCGTTTTTTAATTCTGAAATCAAACTATTAAACGACCAACACTTGAGCTTAACAAGGACCATTGTCGACAAAGAAAATGTTTTTTCGAATAACGAAAAACAACCCAATTGGGCGAAAGAATTATTAGTATTTAAATCGTTTTCCTTTATAAAACCGCAACAACGCGACCAATACGAAGTAGATACTTTAAGGTCAGAAAATGGCATCGTATTTATCACCTATAGCGCCAATAACCCAAGCCTTCAATTGCAGTTGGCCGAAGTAATGTACACCCCTGATAAAACCATCGAAAAAATAACTTTGGTAGTAAAATCTAACAGCAAAATAAGCGCGAATGATTTAACGTTAACCTATCTCCCACAAAAGGGATATGGTATCAAAGGGGATGTCAACTCACGTGTTGCAGGCAATCGCCTAATTGACATCCACGTAGAATGTAATTAATTAATGAAGTGCTCTTCAATCCCTTGGGATTCCTCATCACTATCATCGCTGTATCTGAAATAAATGGCAGTAAAAGCAGCTATGAAGAACGCAGAAATGATGGCATTGGTAATGGTTTCAATTACTTGACCGATACACAACATTGTAAAGCTAGCACCTTCTGCATTCAAACCCATTAAATTGGTTAGCAATCCAATGATCATTCCCAATAAAGCTGATACGATAAAAGCTACAATGCCCATTAGGAAAAGCAAGGCTGCACGCTTCCAAGTAATGCTTCTAAAACTGTAATTAATCGATTCGAAAATACCCATGTTGCCATGCACCAATGCAGGCGAGGCGAACATAAAACGGATTAAGAAAATAGAGACAACAAAAAACAATATAAAACCGAAGATAATACCGATAAAAGCCGCAGCAGAATATAGCAAGTAAACGACAAGGGCATACACAAGAAATACTACCAACATGATTAATCCCAATACAAATGAAAGCCCTATCATAGAAAACATTTTTTCAGAAAAACCCTCTTTCAAGGCGGTTAAAAAACTGCGATTACCATGTCTTACCTCGTTGTCATTTAAACGGTAAAATGCCACATTTTTATAGCCTGAAACCAACAATGCAATAAGTCCCGCAAGAAAAATATAAGCATAATTAATAGCACCAAATAACTGCATGAAGCTTTCTAATGGGTTGCTACCAGGTGTAATATGACTGAACATTTCTTGAAGTTTTTGCCTAAAGCTCAACAAATCGGCCAACTCCCAACCTAAGCCATTTAATATTAATGGCAATAAAATGGCACCGCTCACCACAAAGATGAGCACATTCATCATGAGGTTCGATAGCAAAATACGTTTGTATAAACTAAAAGCACCTGTAAATGCCGAGCCTCTAAAAAGTTGTAGATATTCTTTCATATGATTAAAATTATTTGATTCAATATTAAATTATTTTTAATAATAAAGGATAAATTATTTCGATTAATTACATTTGCCTCGGACTAAAATTCCAACCATAGAAATGAAAAAAGCATACATATTTCCCGGTCAAGGCGCTCAGTTTGTAGGAATGGGCAAAGATTTATACGATCAATCCGAACTTGCAAAAGACTTATTTGAACAAGCAAATGCCATCTTAGGATTTAGAATAACAGATGAAATGTTTAACGGTACAGACGAAGGCCTAAAACAAACCAATATCACCCAACCTGCCATTTTTTTACATTCTGTCATTGCGGCCAAAGTACTAGGTAATGATTTTCAACCGGACATGGTGGCGGGTCATAGTTTAGGTGAATTTTCAGCATTGGTTGCCAATAATACACTCACATTCGAAGCGGCTCTTAAGTTGGTGCACCAACGTGCATTGGCCATGCAAGAAGCCTGCACACTTAAGCCAAGCACAATGGCTGCAGTATTGGGTTTAGAAGATAGCAAAGTGGAAGAAATATGTGCCAGCATTACAAGTGGCATTGTTGTACCCGCCAATTATAACTGTCCTGGTCAATTGGTTATTTCAGGCGATATCGAAGCAATTAATGAGGCTTGCGAAAAACTAAAAGCAGCAGGCGCTAAACGCGCATTGGTATTGCCAGTAGGTGGTGCTTTCCATTCCCCGTTAATGAAACCAGCGGAAGAAAAATTAGCGATTGCCATTGAACAAACCTTATTTAGTCAACCAATTTGCGCAGTCTACCAAAACGTAACTGCAACGGCTGTTAGCGACCCGCTGGAAATAAAATCAAATCTATTGAAACAATTAACTGCTCCCGTAAAATGGACCCAATGTGTACAAGCCATGGTAACCGATGGGGCGACTAACTTTATTGAATTAGGACCAGGTAAAGTATTACAAGGCTTGGTGAAAAAAATTGCACCAACTGCCGAATTGAACGCCTAGTTTAATTCATACAACAAATAGCCATCTATTTTTTTCTTACTGCTTATTTGATTGCATGCAGCGCTGTCTAGGTAAGACTCAAATTGTTTGATATAATCGGGCTTAACAACGATGTATTTAACAGGCAAATCAAAGCTATTTAGCTTTGGTTCTGATCCGCTGCTATCCTTCATCAATTGATACATTGGCTGAATGGTCTTATTGCTTTTGTATTGATCGAAATTGGCCTCACTCAAACGCGACAAATAACCACCAATAATAGGTTTCTGATGCACCGTTTGGTATAAGAAATCATCGGTATTAAATTTTCCAATTTCCTTAATGCCATCGCGGAAACCAAATGGTATCGGCAATAGGGTACCTGTCGGTTTCGTCGCTAGTGATTTATACACCATTGGCATTTCTTGGCTATCCATAAATACAAAGGATTTTGGACAATATTCAATAACTAAAAACAAACTAGCCACTATAATAATTCGCTTATTGGCGATTGAATACCACATGACAGTAAGTTGCTTCATTAGCACTGGCAGAAATAAAACCATGAACATGAGTTCATACCTTGGGGGTGTTCTCACATTGTTTAGGAATGGCACATAATACACCAAACCAAAAACATTGTAAAACAGACGATGCCCTAGTATCTTAAATTCAGGAAAACACAAAAGCAGAAAAATTACAGCGGCGATACCCATTAATCGCATCGTATAATCGATTCTTAACTGATTAATTTTGAGAAAAAATAAAAGCAATAACACAAAAAAACCATACCCCAAAAACATGACGAATTCAACACTCTGAGGGTATCTAAAATAATGATCTCTAAAAGCGATTACGCCCGAAAAATCGCCATATAACCAACTGCTGGTATTCGGCACAAACAAGGAAGCCACATCGGCACTCCACCAAAAAGCACCCTTGTCATCAAAATTTAAAAGTACGAGGCCGCGAATTAAAAAATGACCGACAATGAAAACACCTAAAAGCAATAGCATGCCCTTGTTTGCTGACAATGATGCGAGTCTAGGATACATCCAATTTAAAAAACAGTATAACAAACCAAAATAAAACACATAAACTGAGTAATAATGATCCGTTAACAGACTTAAAACACTCAATAAAACTAAAACCAACAGGTACTTTTTAGACACCAATATTGGCAGTAATTTACCTGGTTCAAAGCGAAAGGTTTTTAAAATATAAAAAACAAAAAATGGAATTAAAGCTGTTAGTTCTAAATTAAAATGCTCTGGCAAATGCGCTGTTTTATAAGGAAAAAATGCATAAATAAAACCCCCTATTACACTTAAATATAAATTGACCTTAAAATAGCGCAATAAATTAAAAACGCCCAAGCCACTGAAAGCAAAGCTAAGCAGTAACACAAGGTTCATGGTTAGGATAGGACTATCAATAACAAGATTTAGAATACCTGCGATGGGTACCGAACTGTGCATTAAAATGCTTGAGCCCATAGGACTGAAAAGCATCTGGGTTTCGAATGGATTGAGGCCTTGGCTTAAGGCATACTTAAAATGCCAAATACTCCATATATAACTTGTAGAATCGCCATACAAAGGAATGCCCATGAACTGTGTCGCGAAATTCAAACCCAAAGGATAGGTGTAAAATAAATACACCAAACCATACAGCAAGAATGCTAGGATGGATAATCCTCGTTTTTTCGTCAATTCAGTTAACATGTTTGGCTGAACAAATAAAGCAAAATAAATCGACTTTTAACAACAATGCGCAAATGAAATATAGTCAACTTTATTGACTAATTTTAAATTTGAATCTGACCATCATACACTTTGGTGGCAGGACCAATTAACCAAACATCGGTAAACAGTCTATTTTGCTTATTGAACTTAACTTTTAAGTTACCGCCTGGAGTCGATATGTAAATGGTGTGCATCCCATCGCCTAACCCTGCAGCAATACTATAGGCAATGGCACAAGCAGTAACGCCTGTTCCACAACTCAAAGTTTCATCCTCTACCCCACGCTCATAAGTGCGTACTTTCAAAGAATTTGAACCCAATATTTCTGCAAAATTAACATTGATACCTTCGGCTTTGTAGGTTTCATTATATCTTATGGCTTGTGCTTTAGAAACGATTTCAAGCGTGTCAATCGCTTTCTCAAATTGGACGTAATGTGGCGACCCCGTATTTAAAACAAAGGCAGTCCCATTCGTATTAACAAGTGCCACATTTTGCATTTGTAATTCTACCATTGCTTCACTCCAAAGCGCGTCGTGTTTCCCATCGATGGCTTTAAAGACAGTATGCGTTTCAAACAGTCCTAAACCCTTTGCAAAATCAACTATGCAACGGCCACCGTTGCCGCACATAGTACTGATATTGCCATCGCTATTGTAATACACCATTTCGAAATCAAAACCTTCGGTATTTTGCAGTAACATTAAGCCATCGGCACCAATCCCAAATTTTGGATGACACAATTGGGCCACATTTAAATGATCGTATTGCCTTCCTCTGTTATCAATAATAATAAAATCGTTGCCCGCACCTTGGTATTTCTGAAATGGTAAATTCATTAATCTTGTTCTAATAATAATTCGCGAATGCTATCGTCTTGCGTCTGACTGAAAGCGCAGCCATCTGCACAACTTCTAAGTTCATATACATTACCATTCATTCTCAAGTACAATTGGTAATCTACTTTGTATAATTTTACACTGGCTTGATTGGATCCTAAACCATACAACTGCAAGGTATAGCCTACCAATTTATAGCCTTTAAAGTTAATGGGCGACTGCCAATATTCTATGGTGTATTGATCGGATTTTACAGCGCGTGCTTTTGCTTTTCTTACAACCAATGAATCTGATTTTACTTCAGCCTTGTTATTGTAATTATTGTTGTTGTTATAGGTACCTGGTAATTTCTTTGTAGCAGCGGCCTTTTCAAGTTTATTGGCATCCTTGTTCATGCGTTTTTCAGAAGCATTGTCGACATACAAGGCCAATAAAACGGTATCACTTAATTTCCTTTCAGAAACAATTTTATACGACTCAGTTTCGGCCGAAGACACACCAGCACTTGGTGGTGCTTGATTATCGAGTTCTTTGAAATTAGCATCATCAACACTTTCAAAAACGGGCGCTACCTTCTCTGCTTCTACATTCGCCATTACTGTTTCATTGGCTTCTTCTTTTTCTACCGCCTCCAATTCTAAAAATTTTTGATCCAGTTTCACTGCAGTGTCCATTTGTAAAACATCTGATTTTTGCTCAATCGCTATTTCATTGCTTTTAGCGGAATTTGAACTGTATTGCTGAAATACGAAAACCAAACCTATAATTAAAACAACTGAAGCAGCGATGGCATAAACACTTCTCATCACTTTCAGTTGTGTGCCATTACCACTTCCCTTAACTTGCTCCTTCAAATAATTTTTGAGTTCGATTTTACCAAAATCTTGAATCCCTAAAACAAGCGTTTTATAGTCTGTAAAGGCTTTGTTAAATTCCGCATTGTTTATTAATTTTTCTTCAAACTGCGCGCGCTCATTCCCCTCTAAAGCATTGTTTAGATACAAATCAAATAGGTCGATATTGTTATGGTGTTCGCTCAAATTAATTACCGATTAAATCATTCTTATTATAACTGCTTAAAACAAATCCTTGGAGCTGCTTAAAACATTGGTGCTTCTTAGCTTTGGCAGTATCTGCATTGCTGTACTGCAATTTTTGTGCAATGGTGTTCATATCGAAACCCTCGAAATAAAACATTAACAAGAGCTCCTTGCAATTGGCGCCTAACTTATCCATCATTTGCACTACGATTTGACGGTTCTCAGTAGCAAATGCATCGTCTCCCACTGACAAATTTTCAGTATGACTGTCATCAAGCTGACTGTTTTTACCCATTTTATGGAGTCTTTTTAACCAAAGATTTCTACTGATAGCAAACACAAATGTGCTGAGCTTTGCTTTTAGTTCTAATTCACCCTTTTTAATTTTTTCCCAAACTGCTACACAAGCCTCTTGCAAGATATCTTCAGCATCATCGCTGTTACCACTGTTTTTCAAAATATAATTGCGTATAGCCATCATGTTGTCTTTGTATAATTGAACGACTGCATCCTTATCGCCATTTCTTATCGCGACAATTAATTGCTCATCATTTAATTTTTTCCTTCCTAGCAACTGTTTATGGTTTATTAATACCTATTAATCGATTAAGGTAAATGAGATATACTAAAATATTATCTCTTTGCGTTGACAAAAGTAATTAAAAAAATTTGGAACATTTTTTGAAAAAAAATTTTAAAACAAACAGATTCTCTATGAAGAAAATATTAAGCATTTTTACCATTGCGGCACTAGGTGCACTCTTTGGTGTTGGTATCAATCATTTAGCAAATAATTACAGCCAATCCTCGGATTTCGAAGACATGCAAAAACGCCATGCCCGATTTGCAAGCACATTCTCTAGTAAAGAAGCTTCCGTTGGATTCGACTTTGTAAAAGTGGCCGAAACAAGCACCCCTGCTGTTGTGCACATTAAATCGCATTTTGAAGGCGAAAAAGCAAGTGCTAAAAAAGAACAAAACGGACAAATGGATCCATTCGAATTTTTTAAAGACCATGGCTTCGATTTTGAAATGCCACGTGGACCAGGCATTGCCACTGGCAGCGGTGTTGTAATTACCCAAGACGGTTACATCGTTACCAATAACCACGTAATCGATAATGCCAACAAAATTGAAGTAACCCTGAACGATAAACGCACCTATGTTGCTGAATTAATTGGTACCGATAAAACAACCGATTTGGCTTTATTAAAAATAGATGAGAAAAATCTAAACTTTATGTCATTTGGCAATAGCGACCAAGTGAAGGTAGGTGAATGGGTAGCCGCTGTTGGCAATCCTATGAATTTAACCAGTACAGTTACCGCAGGTATTGTAAGTGCAAAAGGGCGCAGCATTGATTTATTGCGCAGTGAAGACAACCAATATGCCATCGAAAATTTTATTCAAACCGATGCTGCAATTAATCCAGGCAATAGCGGTGGCGCCTTGGTAAGCACCAATGGCGAACTCATTGGTATCAATACCGCCATTGCTTCTCAAACAGGCAGCTATACTGGCTACGGTTTTGCAATACCAGTTAACCTCGTTAAAAAAGTAATGGATGATTTGTTGAAATTCGGCAAAGTGCAACGTGCCGTATTAGGTGTTGCTATATTAGAAATTTCACAAGAATTAGCAGAGAAAGAAGGCCTTAAAGAATTAAAAGGTGTATTGGTGCAAGAGGTAACCGAAAACGGAGCCGCAGGCAAAGCTGGCATTAAAAAGGGCGATGTGATTGATAAGGTGAACGGTGTTGAAGTGAACAGCGTATCGGGTTTACAAGAAGAAATTGGCAAATATCGCCCTGGCGATAAAGTAACCTTGACCATTAACCGCAAAGGCGAACGCAAAGAAATTGGTGCTGTATTAAAAGGTTTAGATGGCAAAGAAACACCTGCCGTTGCAGATAAAGCAGAGGTGAACACCATTAAAGGCGCCACTTTTGCAACTGTAAGCAAAGAAGAAAAAGATAAATTAGGTATTAAAAACGGGGTAAAAATCCAAAGCATTGGCAGTGGTCCTTTTAAAGGCAAATTACAACCTGGTTTTATCATTACTAAAATCGACAAGCAAAGTATCTACAGCATACAGAATGTAAAAACCATTCTTGAAAGTGCCGATGGAGCTATTCTTATAGAAGGCAAAAATCCTGATGGCACAGACAACGTGGTGGGTTTAAAAATAGAAAAATAAGCAACATTTTTTTTTGATCATTTATAATTAAGGTAAAAGTCCTGGGCAATGTTCCAGGGCTTTTTTTTGATCATAGACGTAAAGCAATGCTACCTCAATACAAGTATTGAAGGGCCTTCGTGGATTAAATTTAACTTTTAAACCAACTAAATTTCAAAACAAACGCCTTTTTACTTATTTTCGTTCCCTAATTATTTTTTTTAACACGTATTTATGAAGTATAAAGTAATCAACAACCTCATGGGTTGGCTAATGTTTGTGGTAGCGCTAGCAGTGTATTATATGACACTCGAGCCTTCTGTAAGTTTATGGGATTGTGGCGAGTTTATTTCTGCCTCAGATAAATTGCAAGTGGTTCACCCTCCAGGAGCACCCTTCTTTTTATTGATGGGCCGTTTGTTTGCCATGTTTGCATCGAGCGATGCAGGGGTATCTGTAGCAGTTAATTTATTAAGTGCTATGTGCAGTGCCTTAACTGTTTTATTCACATTCTGGATTACTACCCACTTCGCACGTAAAATCGTTGGAAAAGATAACGACTCAACTGGCAACAGAATTGCAATTTTTGCCAGTGGTACAGTAGCCGCTTTAGCCTTAACCTTTAGTGATTCATTTTGGTTCAGTGCGGTTGAAGCAGAGGTTTACGCCATGTCATCTTTCTTTACAGCCTTTACATTCTGGGCTGCATTGAGATGGGAAGAAAGCAACAGTCCTTATGCCGATAAATGGTTGATTTTAATTTTCTACTTTATTGGATTGGCAATCGGTACCCACTTATTGAACTTATTGGTGATTCCAGCAGTGGCCTTCATTTATTACTTTAAAAATTACACCTATTCAACCAAAGGCATCATTTATTGTTTCCTTGCTGGCTTAGGTGTTTTATTCTTCGTTCAAAAAGGCATCATTCCTGGTGTGCCAAACTTAATGGCTAAAATGGACCATTTCTTTGTGAACACCATGGGCTTCGGCTTTGGTTCAGGTTCTATGTTCGCCATCATTTTATTAGTGGCTGCAACAGGTTATGGTATGTATTATTTCAGCAAGGTAAAAATTCACCGCATGTGGAATTTAGCCTTTATTTGCATTGCCTATGTACTATTAGGTTATAGCAGTTATGCCATGGTGGTTGTGCGTTCTGCCGATAACCCACCGATTGACATGAACAATCCTGAAGAGCCTTTCAACTTATTGAGTTATATTAACCGTGAGCAGTATGGCGATCGTCCTTTGGCCTATGGACCCTACTATAACGCGCCTGTAGCATACGATGACAATGGCTATCCGCAAATTGACGAAGGAAGCACCATCTACAGAAAAGATTCTACTGAATATACTGAAATTGGAAAAAGACAAGAGTATATCTACGACAAAGCTTTTTGCACCCCATTCCCGCGTATGGGCGATATGAACAAAGAAGGAGCCGAAAGCGGTTACCGTTTTTGGAGTGGCATGGCTGAACAAGACAATAAAATTAATATTTTAGAACAACAGGTTCAACAATCCAAAGATCCTAAAGAAAGAGAGCAACTGAGCAATGAGTTGAAAGAAGCGAAGGCTGAAAAACCAAGCATGATGAACAATATGGCGTTCTTGTTTAGATACCAATTGGGTCATATGTATTTCAGATACTTTATGTGGAATTTTGCCGGTCGCCAAAACGACAAACAAGGCCACAGCTTTAACCAATACACCGATGGTAACTGGATCAGTGGTATTCCTTTGGTAGATAACATGCGCTTAGGTCCACAAGGTGATCAACCAGATTATATGGAAAATAACCAAGCCAAAAATAAATACTTTTTCTTACCTTTAATTTTAGGTGTATTTGGTTTAATCTTTCATTTCAAAAAGAATAAAAACGATGCCATTGTAACAACTGTATTATTCGTGTTCACAGGTATTTTAATTATCATCTTCTTGAACCAACCACCTTTCGAACCAAGAGAAAGAGATTACTCACACGTAGGTTCATTCCAAACCTTCTGTATATGGATAGGCTTAGGTGTTTTATTCATTTGGGATAAACTAAAAAGCAAAATGAATGCAACAAGTGCCGCTGTTTTAGCCGGTGTGTTGTCATTAAGTGCGCCAGTATTAATGGGTGAGCAAGGTTGGGACGACCATGATAGAAGTGGTAGATATTTAGGCATCGATTTCGCAAAAAACTATTTGATGTCTTGTCCACCAAATGCAATTCTATTTACCAATGGTGATAACGATACCTATCCATTGTGGTATGCGCAAAATGTAGAGGGTATACGTACAGATATTAGAATTATCAATCAAAGTTTATTGCCTACCGATTGGTATTCTCAAGTATTGTTGAACAAAGTATACGACAGCGAGCCTTTGCCATTAACTATAAGCAAACACCAATTAGATGCAGGTATCAATGATTACTTCCAATTCGATGGTAGCAATCCTAATCCAAATCCTATGGACCTTAGAGTATTCTTAAGCCAATTGGTGAACAGCAAAACCCCTTCTTTCAATACCAGAACATTTACCTTACCTACCAATATTAGCAAACAAGGCGCATTGGCCATGGGCATTAAAGACACCAACAATGTTGTGTCTCAAATGACCATTAATTTCCCAGGCAGAGGTTTAAACAAAGGCGACTTGGTGTTATTAGATTTAGTAGCCACCAATGCCGAAAGAGGTTGGAAGCGCCCTATCTGTTTCACCACTACTTCGGGTAGCGATGGTTTCTTAAACATGGAGCCTTACTTCGAACGCAGAGGTTTAATTTACCAATTGATTCCAGTAAGAACTGAAGCGAGCAGAAACGATGTAACCCGTGTAAACGAAGATGTATTGTATGATAATTTGATGAACAAATACCAATACAGCGGCATGAACAAGAAGAAACATTTCTTCTTAGATGATAAAGCTGAGATTGTACCTTCAACTTTGCAACAATTGTTTGTTTCTTTGGCTGGCACTTATGTCAACAAAGTTGAAGAAATGAAATTCAACGATTCTACTTTATCTGGTGCTGAGGCACAAGCAAAAGTAGCTGAATTTAGAAAAAAATCTGGCGCTTTATTAGACAGATGTTCTGAAGTATTACCTGAAGATGTATTGTTAACCAAAGGCAATGTTAAATTCAGCATGGCCATGATTTACCATGAAATTGGACAAGATGATAAAGCGGAAAAACACTTGAAAGGCTTATTCGAAATTGCCCGTCAAGAAGCGGCTTACTATGTAAAATTCAATGGCAGAAGTCAGGCAAGCGATTATATGAAACAAGTAAATACCCAAGATGCGCTCGACTTTATGAAACGCGCTGCTGATTATGCGAAGCGTTGGGGCTTTACCAAAACGCAGGCCGATATGGAAAAAACATTGAAGACCCTTGAACCAGCGGTTACCAGTTTCATTAATGGTTAAGCAAGATCAGATTAGACACTATTTTTAAGATAACAAATTTAAGAATCCCCTTTTCGCGAAGGGGATTTCCTTTAAAAGCCAATGGAAGATAAATATTACGACTCGACAATTATATTCGGTGTACACCCACTCGAAGAAGCCATCTTGGCCAAAACTACTTTTCTAAAAGTATATGTTCAGAAAGGCATGGGCGATGGATTAAAATACATCAAACAAATACTGAATAAACATAAAATTATTTTTACCGAGGTACCCAAAGAAAAATTGGACTCCTTGAGTAAATTTAGCAACCACCAAGGGGTTGTTGCCAAAATATCGCCAATAACTTATAGCAATGCCGAGGAGTTGGTGAAAGACTTATTAGCTAAAGGCAAAAAGCCATTCATAGTAGCCCTCGATAGAATTACCGATGTGCGCAATTTTGGCGCCATTGCGCGTACGGCTATGGCGGCAGGTGCCCATGCCATTATTATACCCGAAAAAGGCTCTGCAACGGTAACTGACGAAGCCATAAAGACTTCTGCAGGTGCATTGTTGCACTTACCCGTTTGCCGTTCTCAAAACCTATTTCAAACCATTAAGCATTTAAAAGACGATGGCTTGCAAATTATAGCGGCTACCGAAAAAGCCAATAAGGAATTGTATTACGAAAAATATGTAATGCCTTGTGTGGTATTGGTAGGAAGCGAAGAAGATGGTATTCAAAACGCGCTTTTAAAACTGGCCGACAAATTGGTTAAAATACCAATGCGCTCCGAGCTCGACTCATTAAACGTATCGGTTGCTGCTGCTTTGGTAATGTACGAAGTGGTGAGGCAGGATATGGGAGAATGAGGTTATTTATGGATTTTGAGATTTATTTCAAATTTCAAGATTTGACCTATTATTTCTTGTCAAAGTTAAAAACGAAAACAATGAAATTTAATTAAATTCCTCTTTGTTTTATTCACGTT